>NZ_CAWVOK010000005.1:0-13687 GCF_963930935.1 Candidatus Xenohaliotis californiensis | reverse complement strand
GGACCAAAAATAGTTAGTACAATTGTAGGAGGAAGCTTTACATGTACTAGTGGAGCAGTGATACCATAAGATTTAAAATCTAATGGCTAAATACAGCAATAAATATCAGTATTAATACATCTTTATTGCTGTTAACTAAAGGTTAAAGAATGTATTGCATAGTAAAACCATTATCTAATTATAGTAAATATTATGATAAAAAATCTTACAAAAGAATCTAAAATTACGTATAGCATCAATCTTTTATTACTAGCTATGGTGTCTTTAGTGGCATTTGATGTTTTTGCTGATAGCCCTCCTGCTACTGATGCAATCACACAAGCCATCTGTAACCTAGAGGTATTTATCACTGGTGGACCAGGCAAGGCTGTTGTAGTGGTTGTAATAGTGTCAACTGGATTTGGTATGTTCTTTGGTAAAATTACCTGGGTTACAGCTATTATTATTCTTATAGGTATAGGAATAACTTTTGGTGGACCAAAAATAGTTAGTACAATTGTAGGAGGAAGCTTTACATGTACTAGTGGAGTGGTAGCACCATAAGATTTAATAAATCTAATGCTTAAATACAGCAATAAATATCAGTATTAATACATCTTTATTGCTATTAACTAAAGGTTAAAGAATGTGTTATAATAATGCTTGCCATCAGCTATCTTGCAACAAAAAATTACATGATAAATGAGAATTTAGACAATTAAAAACATCTTTTCATCAAGGTGACTTTACCATTTGTACTTTATAATGTATTTATGACTATAACTGCTTGAATAAAAACATCAAAGAATGAAAGAGCATCAAAAATTTAAAATTACAACAGATGACATAATACCTTATGCTTGTTATTACAATAAAAATACTGTTTTAACAAAAGATGGTGCATTACTACAAACACTAGAAATAAAATTCCCTAGCACACCAAGTGAAAGAGAAAGATTAAATAGATCTATAAGAAAAACGGTAAGTAAAATAAAAAGGCACAATATTGCAGTTTGGATCAATATTGTAAGAAGTAAAAACTTTATGCATAATGCACCTGTTCAAAATGATATAAAACAAGTCTATTTTGCACAAAAATTAACAAATGAATGGAACAAAAAACATAATTGGAAACAAAGAATATTCAGCAATAAAATATATCTAAGCATTGTTATTGCACCAATTCCAAAAAAATTAATTACCTCTATTTTTACATTTAAAAAAATGCACAAAATACACAGCATTGCTTTAAAGAAAAACCATGCTGCTTTGACAAAAATAAGTAATTTTATTACTAAATCAATAATGCCATATGAAAGCAAAATGCTGTCTATAATCCAAGATGGTGAATTATTTTACTCAGAGCATATGCAATTGTATTATAAGATACTTTATGGTGAAGATAAAAGATTTATAATACAAGCAAAAAATTTATCTTTTTCATTGACCCATAATAGAAAGACTATTATTAGCTTTAATCACATAGAAACAGAAGAAACTAATCATGAGACAAATAATCAAGAAAGTCCTGCAAAAAAATATATAGCATGCTTCTGCATCAAATCACACTATGACATGAGTACTGACTGCATATACCAAATAACCAGCATGGAAAATAGTGCATCATTCACTGAGACAGTAAATTTTCTTAGCAATGCCAATGCTACAAAAAATGTTAAACGCAGTAATTATCTTCTAAAGTTAAGCAAATCAACTAATTTATCTGCGGCATTAGAAATTAATCATATTAATAATGACATTAAGACTAACCATAAAACAATAGCGCATGATCAAACAATTATATCAATATTTGCAAACTCCACTGAAGAGCTCTACAGTAAGTCTGTTGCACTACAACTTGTAGCTGCAAAATTGGGAATAAACATAGTAAGATTAGATATACACTTAGAACGTGGATTTTTTGCCCAACTACCTGGAAATTCTAACTACATGATATACAGGCATCCTATCAGCAGAAGGCATATGATTCAACTACCTATAATAGATACAGAAATTGCAGGCAATCCACATAGAATAAAATGGAATAAGGCATATATAGCAATTTTAACTAATACATATAAAAAGGCATACTTATTCAATTTTCACTGTGATGATATTGGACACACATTAGTACTAGGCAATGTTCAGCAACGCACAACAGTCTTAAACTTTCTTTTAACACAAACAGTTTGCAAAAATACAAAAATTATTATTCTAGACTATAATCAATGTTCTAGAGTATTTATTAATGCAATGGGTGGTAAATATCTAGCTATAAGTCAACAACATTCAAAAAATTCTGCCAAAATTGGTATCAATTTTCTGCAAGAAAATGATAGTCCTAGTGCAAGACAAACAATTAAAAAATGTCTTGAGATACTCAGTGGACAAAAAGATGCCCCTTGGGCAGAAATAGTAAAAGAAATAATGTCTATACCATTAACAACAAGAAGATTAAGCACAATAAAATCATTACTAAATAAGTTTAATATTAATATTGATGATTGGCTAGATTCAGGTAAAAAATCTGGTGTGTTTGATAATGAAAAAACAATTGATATTGTTTCAAACAATACGTATTTAATAGGCATTGACCTCACAAATATAATAGAAGACACACAAGCAATGAAAGTTTTCACTAGATACATACTACATGTAGTTGAAACATTGCCAAAAGACATGTCAACTGTATTAGTATTTAATGAAATAGCAAAAATGCAACACAACAATGCATTATCAACCAACATTAATAAATGGTTATTCCACCTAAATTCTAAAAATACTATTGCTATATTTTCCTCTGATTATAATAAATTGGGAGATCTAAAAATAACTGAAGCACATCCTTCACTTTTGCCAACGCGCATAATGGTTCCATCACCCAATGCACGTAAAGTTGCTGCAAAACTTGGCATAGATAATGCAGAAGAAAGATGGCTACAAACAACTAGACCAATGAGCGGTAAATTTATCTTACAATATGGTCAAAAAAGAGATATACTAGACTTTGATACTAGAAAAGTTAAAACTATAAATATGCTTTATAGTAATAGCAAAAAAATAAGAGCAATGTTAAAATTTAAAAAAGAGCATGGCTCCAGTATAAAAAAATGGATAGATGCTATGCTTAATTGGCATGGCTAATGAAAAACAACACTACAATTCTTGCCTTTGTTTGTCTTATATTATTGCCATGCATTACATGGAGCAGCTGTTTTAATACTAATGGCCATGATGAAAATGTTAATGTAAATGATGATTTTTGCAATGCCTATGGCTATGTAATAGGGTATGAAAAAACACCAGAAATGAGCGCAACTAATCCAAATGCTGCTTTTGATCCCATAATAAAAGCTAAACATTGCACTTGCTTTTTTGGAGAATGGGTGGGAAAAGTGGTAACTTTAAGGGAGGGTGAGTGCTCTGGTCTTTTTACATATGTTGTATATGCAGACAAAGAACAAATTGGTGTAAACAATGATGGTCACATATGCCATCCAGGAATAAACAATCAAGACCCCAGCAAATGTCAAACACAAACAACTGCTATTTGCCTTAAGACCAGTACTGCTGCTAATTGTCACAATACACTGAACATCACAGAACACATTCTAAAATGTCTACCAATACCAATCACACCTGGACCACCAGCGGCATGCAAACAAATGATCACAAAAACTTATCCAAAAATCATACCTGTATCATTAACAAAAGGAAATAGTTATTTTCAGCCAAAGATAAAACTAATGTTAGGTGAAAATTATAAAACATGCAATAATGGAGTTTATGGTGTATATCGTCAGCCAATAAGTGATGCTGAGCATTCATCTGGGCAGTATAGATGTCCTGCTGGTGATAGTTTTGTCCAAGCATTCCTTCCAGAGGCAGAAGTTTTGTATGATATAGATCCTTTCAATGAAACAAATGACACCTTCACACATAATGCAAAAGTTATGCAAATAAAATTTAAACCATCTTTTGATAAAATATGTATTGAAATAGATGGACTAAGCATAGATTGCATACCAAGAAATCCACCAAAAGTTAGCAGTGTCAGCTATAATAGCTCAAAAACTGAGATGTACTACACTTTAACTGATGAAAATAACATTCAGAAAAATGGCACTGTAGAGGTTGTTAATGATACTGATGTCAAACAGCAAAAGATGAAAACCACACCAATGCTTAATAAAAATCTTGGTATAAATCTTTATGCTACTAGAGTCTCTGGTGGTACTAATAAATCATATCTAGATTACTATATTAACTGTCCTAATGGAGATCTAGTTGATGCAGAGCAAATAGGAGGCAAAACTTGTACTGACATTGTTGTTGATGCATATACATGTAATGGTAATGATGTAGTAAATAGTGCATCTGAATGCTCAGCTGGTGCAAATCCTCAAAAAACCAAGGCAAAAAAATGTGTTAACAACATAATACCAAATACACCAGATGTGCAATGTCCAACAACATTGCAACCTAATTATACAGCAAATGGCAATAAACTTTGCATATTTGGTTATAATGACAATAATGTACTGGTTTTTGATTCAAGTAACAATAAATTTACACCATCATACAAAACACCGGAGCTACTCTTTCCAAGAAATGCAAGCTCAGGTACTGGCATAGGTCTAGCAAGCCTGGATCAATCTGAGCTTAATACTTATTCTGGCACCATAAACCAAGGAACAATTGTAAGAAACAACAGTAAATCCCCACCTGCGGGCACAAAATATGAATTAAAACACAGGGAAATGGAATCTGGTGCTAATTCCACAATTATATTTGACAATAAAACACATAGTGCTGTATACCTAACAACAACAAAAGCAGTAGTAAGCGACCCACTACTTTCTAACATGTGCACAGCAATAAAAAATAATTAAGCTAATATTTTGACAATCCATTCAAGCAACAACAAATAATAATTAAGACATTTCTAGCCAATTCATTCCATATTTTATATCCACTACAAGTGGAACACTTAAAGAAAATCTGTCCATCATGCTTTCTAACAAAATATCTTTTACAGTATGCAGCTCATCTATTGGACATTCTAGCACTAATTCATCGTGAATTTGCATAATAATATTAGATTTTAAACCATATTTATTTAGCAAATTAAACACCTTAATCATAGCAAGCTTCATTATATCAGCAGCACTTCCTTGCATTGGAGCATTAATTGCCATACGCTCAGCATATGATCTAAGTGCATAATTACCACTGTTAATACTTGGTACAAAACAATACCTTCCATATATTGTACGCACAAAGCCCATTTTCTTGGCTTCATTCTTAATATTGTCTATATAACTTTTAATACCAGGATAACGATTGAAATAGTCATCAATATACTTATTTGCCTCCTGCACTGAACAACCTAATCTTTTACTTAAACCAAAAGCACTAATACCATAAACAATACCAAAATTAATCATTTTAGCTTTTCTACGCTCTGTGTCTGTCACTTCAGTAGTCTTGCAATTAAACACAGCTGCAGCAGTAGCAGTGTGAACATCAATGTCATTTCTAAACGCTGTAATTAAATCAGTCACTTCTGCATAATGTGCCAATATTCTAAGTTCTATCTGTGAGTAATCCACACTAACCAATAAACTATTCTTCTTTGCCACAAAAGCTCTTCTTATCTTTCTGCCTTCAGTATCTTTAATTGGAATATTTTGTAAATTTGGACCAACTGAACTTAATCGACCAGTTACAGTACCATTGATTAAATAATTTGTCCTAACTCTGCCATCCATTTCTGAATTTTTTAACAATGGTAATAAGTAAGTATTAACCAACTTATTCATACTGCGCCAACCCAATATCTTTCCAGCTATTTCAACTCCATTTTCTTCTAAAGATTCTAGCACTATACTATCAGTTGAGTATATATTAGCCTTTTTGCTCCTACCTTTATGCTCAATCCCCATATGCTCAAACAACACTTCATTAAGTTGTTTAGGAGAATTTATGTTGAATTTAATACCAGCCATTTGATATATTGCATTTTCTAATACAGCAGATCTGTTGTTAAATTCAGTCATCAAAACCTTAAGATAAAATCTATCAATTGCAACACCTAAACTTTCCATGGATGTCAAAACCCTGATTGATGGAGCATCAATCATTTCATATATATAACAAACATTTTTGTACCACAATTCTTTATTCAGATGATTATAAACAGCAATAGATGATACAAACCCTTTAGCCAATGACTCAAAACTAGAATCAATATCACCATTGTTAAACCATTGATTATCATAATCCAACAGCTTATCTTTACCTAATATAGTTGCTATAGCACTTGGTGAGCTATCATTAGTATAAGACTTTATAGCATAAAACATTGTGCTTAAATCACGATAAGCAACAAATAATAAATTAAAATGGTCACATATATGTAGTAATGATTTTGCATCAAAAACTATCTTAATTACATCCATGCTACCTAACAGCTCAGATAAAATATCCAATAAATCTCTAATGGGAATTGCTTTTAGCTCAGTATTGAAATCAAGACTTAAATTATTGGGTTCAAAAGTAGGTACAAAAAAATAATCATCTGGCTCTTCAAAGCCAAGTAATATACCTTTTACTGCTCCTTTAAAACTAAAAATTTCAATAGCAAAAATACCTGCATCATATGCTTTTTGCAATTTTTCTTTCACTAAGGATAACTCTGTAATAGTATCAATCCTTTTACTTTTTGCTATATTCTCATTTCTAGATAAAGAAACATTAAACAATTTTTCAAATCTATTAGTAAGTGCACGAAATTCATATTTAGCCAAAAAATTATTTATCAAATTTGTATCTGCTGAGCCAATCTTCAAATCTTTAATAGATGTTTTTCCTACAGGTGCATCATTGTGAAGCACAATAAGAGACCTAGATAACACAATGTTATCCAATGCATTAATTATTTTTTCCTTACATTTAGCTGCCTTAATTGAATTAACATTATCAATCAATTTTTCGAGCGAGCCAAATTCATTAATTAATTTAACTGCAGTTTTTATACCAATGCCATATGCACCAGGAATATTATCTGAAACATCACCAACTAATGAAAGCAAATCTAATAATTTATCTGGATAAACACCAAATTTCTCAAAAACTTCATTAGCATGCATCTCAATTTCTTTATGTGGATTATATATATAAACCATATCATCAACCAGCTGGGCTAGATCCTTATCAGAAGAAACAATCTCAACTTCAATGCCCATTGCTACACTTTTCTTTGCTAATGTTGCAATAAGATCATCGGCCTCAAAACCTGGACAACGTATGAGTGGCAATGATAATGCTGTTATTGCCTCATCTATTAATGGCAACTGCTTAAGTAAATCAAGTGGTGCAGCTGTTCTATTGGCTTTATAATCAGCATACAAGTCATGACGAAATGTTTTTTCTGCAGAGTCACAAACCACTGCAATATAATCAAACTTTCTGCTACTTAAAAATTTAAGAATCATGCTAGTAAAACCATACAATGCACCAGTAGGAAAATTATCTGATGTTGTTAATGAGTGATGTGAATAATAGGCACGAAAAATAAAATTATAGCCATCAATTAATGCAATGCAACTCACTATATAATCTTAACTACAAATCAAATGTACAATATACACCTAGCCAATGCTAATGCAACAAAATTCTTAGTAAAAACTTATACATACTACATCATGCTATTATTGACAAAATAACTACCTTATAATATTATTATAAAAAATATTGATCTTGTGCTAGCAATCAAAAATAGTAAAAATTATAATTAAATATTGTTAGATAAAGGGCTTATAGCTCAGTTGGTTAGAGCGTACGCCTGATAAGCGTAAGGTCGATGGTTCGAATCCGTCTAAGCCCACCATTACTGCAAGACAATACTATCTATCTGAACCTAAAAAAATATGTTGTTTTTCTTTTAATGCTCTATCTAACATTCTCATACTTATTTTTTGTCCCATATTTTCTAAAGAAGTAATATTTACACCATTAATACCACATGGAATAATATGTTTAAAAAATGATAGATCTGGGCTTACATTAATTGCTAAACCATAATAAGCTATCCATTTTTTTACCTTTATGCCTATGGATGCAATCTTACTCACACCTAAATTTTTATCCATAACCCATACACCAATTATGGATTTCTGCCTGAATGCAACAATACCCAACACTGCTAATGCCTCTATAATCCATTCTTCCATATTAAACACATAAGCTTTTATATCTTTCTTAGTGCATTTTCTTAGGTCAATAATTGGATAAACAACTCGCTGCCCAGGACCATGATATGTATATTTACCACCACGTGCAACCTTCAGCACTGGTACTGATTTTTGCAATGTATCAAGCCATTCATTAGCAGATGCACTAACACCGGCAGTATAAACATTGCTGTGCTCAAGTAACCAGATTAACTCTTGTGCAGAATGAGAATGTATAGCTAAAACTCGTTTCTCCATTGCATCCATTGCAACAGAATAATCAATAATATTAGATACTAACCACTCAACCATAGTATAAAGATTAGCAAAAATATCATTATAACACTACTAGTAAATAGTAGTCAAAGCATGTATTTATCACTAAATACCTAAATTACTTCCTCTATCTGCAACAAAACTGCTACTAACAGAATTTTGATGTGCTTTGCTAACTCCAGTTTTATCCCTTTTATCAAAAGCAACTTTACTAAAATTTTGCTGCATAGCAGCATCACTGCTATTTGGCCAATCAGATTTAAGTGTTGCATCATTTTGTGATAACAATGATGTAAGTGATGTTGGAATAGAAGATTTTTTATGTACTGGGATGTGCATCCAAGTTGGTTTTTGACTATTCCCATTTTGCAATTCTTCATCAATTAGCATATCACCTATGGTGTAAGCATTATTATTTTTGCTGTCAAAACAAATAAAAAACTCATTATTAGCTAATTTTTTCATATTATTAGCTAGACGTTGCTCTATACTAGGAACTTCAAGCCAATTCTTTGCTAAAACTGGCTTCACAAATCCACTTTTCTTATCATAATAAGAAGGAACACCACTTAAATATGAGATAAGATCAGTTGATGATGCAGCATCAGATTTAAAGTCCCTATCTCCAGAACATTTGTATGTTGCACTTCCACCAGGAAAACCCAATGGATTCATATATGAAACATAAAAAAGTCTTTGTCCCTTAACTTCAGAGAGACTTTTATCATCAATATCAAACAACCCTTTTACATTACCCTTTGCACCACTAGCAATAAATTTAATTTTTATGCCATTTATTTCTCGATCTTTTTTATAATCAAGTCCTGACCAAATATTATGGGTATCAATGCATATTGTTCCCACATGCCTTAATGAAGATACTTTATCAACTAGCATTGATTCCAAAAATTTCAACATATCATCAGGATGTATAGCATCCATAGCTGGCATCACAACACATGCTTTAGTCCCTGCTTTAGAATACTGATCAACCTCAGTATTTACAACATAAAGCAAAGGCAATATCCTTAACCTAAATATCTCATTATTACTCATATTGTAATCAATGCCACCAGATACAGTAGTAGGCAATTCCACTGTGTATAACATAGATAAACTACGTTTACCTGAAAACACTTTACGAACATTGACAAGATCTTCTTTGTTTTTTGAAAAACATGCATTATCATATGCATTAACATTCATGGACATTGACATTGATGAAAGAATTATGCACTCAGAATCATTCCATTTACAATCTTTTTTTTGAGGAAAATTAACACTATTAAATTCTGGTGGATTAATTGATCTGGTAGCCAAAATAGCATTTAAAAACTCTAGGTTGCTCATATTATGTAATCTATCATAAAAATCATTACCTCTATCATGAAAATCTCTAGCAAACACCCCAACAAGCCTTGCTCCAGGAGTACAACTATAATTATAAAGATCATACCTGTATTTATTCAGCATGCCTAGAATATAATTTTGATCAATAATAAATTTTACCCTGGCTATCTCATGATCCTTATATTTATACATATTAAACATACCATCTTGCATGTCTTTCTCACTATATATGTTATGATAACTAGGCTTATAATGATGTTTAGTGTATTTTTTACCATGTTGTTTCGATGCAGTACCTATGGTGTCATAAGTTGCATTGCCCCAATGTTTAAAATAACTAGGCTTATAATGATGTTTAGTGTATTTTTTACCATGTTGTTTCGATGCAGTACCTATGGTGTCATAAGTTGCATGGTTATAACTACTTTTCATAAAAACCTTATTAAAATTAGCTGGTATTTTCTATATAGTTTTACTATTTGCTTCTCCATGTTGTGGCAATCTACTAGCATTAGCATCATTAAACATATAACCAATTTTTCTATCATTCAAATCCCTTGCATCATCATCAAAGACATAATCAGAATCTGATCTACTAATATAATCATCTTTGTCTCTGCTTTTAGATTCTCTATTCCTGTCAACACATCTATCAAGCATTTTTTTATATACTACAAAACCATCATACAAATTATTTGCTGCACTCAACCTACTTGCTATACTACGTGAACAAACATAATCTACACAAGCTTCAGATAATACTCCAATATCTTCTTTTACATCAAAATGTTTTTGATATGTGGAGCTGGATATAAAATCACCTGTAGATCTAAGGAGCTCTATTAAACCCTTGGCAAGTCTAAAATTAAGCATAATGCCATTTTCAAAATATAAATTGCAATCACTAGATCTTCCTAAATAATCAAGATCACCAACCAATTGTTCTGCACAAAGCAACATATCATGCAAAGCAACAGTAGCCTGAGCCATAGTTTGCGATAGCGGAGCAGCTTCTAAACTTTGTATCTGATTGTTAATATCTGATATTACCATTGAATAAAGTTGCTTAATTTTTTTAGATAAAACATACTTATACATAGTATGATTAGTGAATTTGTCATTTATTAATGCCAACATATTTCTAATTTTAGAATGCTGACTTGTATCTGCTGCATCTTTAGTATGTTTGGAAAATAAACATTTTATAAAATATTTTTCATCATCATTACCAACTGCAAACAAACCTTTAATTCTTTTGTATATATCATTATCAGAGATAGAATAAACATCATCAAAATCATGCTCAAATTCTATATCAAGATCTTTGCAAGATAATCCATGGCGTGCAAAATATTTATATAATTTGTGTTCTCTTGCAAAAAATTTTAACGTATCAAAAGCTAATCTGTGATCATATTTATATTCATCAAATTGAATAAGTAATTGTTTAAGTGCTTCACAATAACTATTAGCATTATATATCATGACATTTTTTAAGCCATTATAAGAATCTTGATCTGTAAAATTCTTTCCATTTAGTTGTTGAATGATTTCAAGAAAACCATAATACAATTCATCAGCCTTTGCTGCATAGTCATGTGAGCCCATAACACTGTCAAGCTCGCTTAATGCATCTTTTTCATAATCTAAAAATTTATCAGAAATATCACTAACTAATTCATCTAATGCAGAACCATTCCTTTTTTGCATCATTTTCTTTTCAGAAAACATATCCATAAAAATCTGAAGTTTAGTTCTACTGGAGCCAATAGAATCAACAAATTGACCATCAATATCTGAAACAAACATAATTACATCAGTACATAGTCTGCTCAATTCACTAACAAAGTCTAAGTCTGCACTATTTATTATTCTTTCAAATATAACATTAATTAACTGCAATGCTTCATTTTTTATTTGCATTAACTCAGCTTTTTCAGAATCTGAAAATGCAGTAACACTGGCACTATCCCTTTCTCTATTTTTGGGCATATCAATAGACATATCAAGACCATCAAATTTATCTTGAAATATTTGCAATCTACTTTCTAGTTTTTTAATAGTAGCTGCATCCACGAGAGAGTTAGTATTAAGTGCATTAATATCTACAATAAATCTGGCTAGATCAATGCGTAGTGCATGCAAATCATTAATATAATCTGAAGTTAAAACTCTCCTTTCTGTATTATAGTCCAGTATATCACACACCTGTACAAATAAGTGAAAAACCATATAATTTGTTTGCATCATCACAGCTTTTACAACATTTTTTTCTTCTGTGCTAGACATATCAGGCGACTTATGCATGAGATCTGCCATATCTATTTTTTCTTTAGAATCAATACACAAATTTTTTGCAATTTCATTAGCATACTTCTCCCAACCATTATGAGAATGTTTTGGATAAAGATGTATAGCACCACTTTCATAAGAATGCCAAATCTGAGTATCGTTAAGTCTTGCGGCCTTAGGAAGAAAATCACTACAAGCAACACAATCACTAATTTTTTTAACAAATGATCTATCTCCTGGTCCATGCATACTAAGAGTTGGGTTAACAACAAAATACTCATGCACATATCGTGAAAAACCTAAATCTTTTGCAGAATCACCTGCATACAATCTTTTCTGCATTGATGGTATTAAAAGCCTGATACATTGCACATCTTCTTTTCTATGTCTTTCGCCATTGCTAGTATAGCAATAACCAACACCATTATGATATTGAACATTTTGTGGAGAAATATCAGTACTACTTACATCAACTGCAACACATGCTAAATTATCAAAGCTTTCTTTATTAGATAAAATAACATGATGTACAGCATCAAATAAAGCTTCATCTAAAAATCTTCTATCATCTTCATTCATCTGCTTAGCAATAAATAAATTTGGTATTGAAACCCAAGCTTTTCTACCATTTCTTCTGGCTTTATTACTGGCATGCAATAACAAAGGCTTAATTCTATTTATAAGACTATCTACAAATAGCTGTCTTTCAGATTTAGCAGGAGTAATATCGGGGGCAATCATAAATATTATGTTGCCTGCAAGCAATTTATTGTCTGGTAATTTAAAATTAACTACCACAGACATCTCAAGATCATCCAATATCATTTTCTCCTGAGCAACCCACAATTGTCTATTATATAACTTACTAGCAGTATTTTCATCAACCATTCTGCTAGATAAGATCAGTGACAAAAGATCAGAAACTTTCATCTGTGATATTTTATCTCTAATTTTATCTTCATCCACAAGACCATACTTCTCTCGTGCTGCACATAAAACCATGGCACCACAACTATCAAAATCTGCTTTAATATTTTTCACATACTGTTCAACATGTGATGCAATGCTGGCTGTTAATAACCATTCTGTCTCAAGATCAAGTTTATTATATGCATTATTTTTTCTATATATTAATTTGCGTTTCTTTGCAGTAAGCTCTTTTTGAAAAGAATCTAATATGCCAAGCATGCGCCTATGATGTAGATTTTTTGATATTGAATTCCTATTATTAAAAACTACATTTTTATATTTTAAATATCTATTAGCATTTGATCTTTTTCTTTTTTGTTGTTTTGCATACTTTAATTTTCTCATCTTGCTATGCTTTTGCAAAAATTCTAATGAGGGCATATGCTCCAACCTTTTTACCTTTGAATGTGCATGTTTTAACCTCCTCAACTTACTATGCTTTTGCAAAGACTCCAGTGAAGATTTATCATTGCTGCTAAAATCATATCGTAAAATTTTTTCTCTGTGCTTCATAAGCTTTATCTTAAGCATAATATTATTAATTATATACTATTTTAATAAAAATTTGTTAATATATATATAATAAA
>NZ_CAWVOK010000004.1:0-14779 GCF_963930935.1 Candidatus Xenohaliotis californiensis | reverse complement strand
TTCTTCAAAGACTTCATCATGTTTAGTAAAAATTATAATGTGATAAAAATCTTTAGTAAAGATTTTTATCACATAATTAATTTATTTTTATAACAGTGCTTTGTAAAATATTTATTATAGATATTATATATCTATTCCTATACCTCTATGATCTGAACCTGTAGTATGTACTCCTGGAGTATTTGGCGTTGCATTACATTTAGCAGCAACTCCATTAGCATTTAGAATGTTAGTTCCACCTAGCCACCAATCATAATTATTTGCACTAGTTGTATTTGCTCCAGTGTGATAATAAGTATTACAATTTCGTGCTCTACCCTCTTGACAAGTGTTTGGATGACTGCAAAGGGGTGCTGTATTAAAATCTCCACCAATGAGTGTAAAATTATTTCTAACTCTGGTTCTTAATTGAGCTAGAGTAACTGCAACATGGTTGTTACCAGGCGCCCTATTGTGAATAAATCCTATCGTGTACTTAGTACCATTTAGGCTAAAATCAGCACCTACTGGATATCTATAATCTGGTGTATTTGGATTAGGTTGAGATAACTGTAGTGCAAAAAAATTATTTATATTTACAGCGCTTCTGTTCCAAATAAAACTACCAACGGTAAATGAATCTATAAAACAATTAACATTTAATGCATTGCCATTCAGAACAATTGCAACACATTCATTGTCTGTTCCTAAGGCTGTTTGTCCACATTTTACTATTAAAACATATCGTACATTTACACCACCAATATTTATTGTTGGTATACGTAGTGCATCTGACAATAAGCTAAGTGAGTTAATCATTCGTTGCAGCTGGGAACTGTCTGGGTTATTTGGAATTCCTACTTCTGTAAAGCCAGCTATGTCTACATTTGTTTTTAAATGACCATGATATTCATCCAGCTCATTAGCAAGCAGTGCAAGCTTTCCTTGTGGATTTTTTCCATTCCAGTAATTTATATTAGAAGCTGAAAAATTCAGCAAGTTCATATGAAATGCTTTCATGATAATTCCTATTTTTATTAAATTTATTTTTTACCAGTATTATTTGAAGTTGAAGATGTTTTTACAACCTTATAACCAGCATTTGTTCCAAGCACTCTAGTATTATTTTTATAAATGCCTATATTAGAAATACTATCTCTTAGTTCATCAACACTAAATTCTATGATAGTATCAGACCAATTTAATGTTTTAATATCTTTTTTATCTGCATCAAATTTTAAGGTATATTGTTTTCTTTCTTCATTTGTAGATGGATTTGGCAAGAACTCACCCATTATTCTATAACCAACCCCAACAACAAGTGGTTCACTATTTTTTAATTCAACATATTCGCCATTATCGGATTTGTAATAAGTTCCTGTTATAGTTGGAGTTTTTTTCAAAAGTGCTTGTAGTAAATTTATAAAATTTTTATAGTTAGGGTCTGATTCAACTAAAGATAGCTCCTTGCTAGATTTGCTAATAAAATCTGGAGTAACAAAAAGATAGGTGTCTTTATGTAATTCCCATTTTGTACTAGTGTGCTGTTCTTTAAAACATGGCCCTGCTTGTATTTCTTCGGCATGTTTTTTACAGTCTGCATATGCAACAACTGCGCTAACAATTGGCATTCCCAGTAAATATTCACAAACAAAAACTATGTTTCCAACCTTACTTTCAGAACTACTACTAGACCCGCTGATTCTTAAACCTTCTTTACCTAAAGAAGATATCATAGAAGATGCAAAAGCTAAAGATCCTGCACCTGTAGCTAATCCTAATAAACCTTGAATTAATTCTTTGCTAAAATCTAGACCAAAAGAGCTAGTTTCATAAATTACATCGCTTTCTGTGACATGAACAAATAATCCTGAGCCATCAATAATTCTTTCAAGAGCATGATAATTATATAAGGAGTAATTTTTACCAGGTGTTGCTGGATTTTCTGTTGTTGATATAGCACGAGTCATTGCTGCAAAAAAAACAGCAACTTCTGAATAAATTTTTTTTACATTTTCTTCAATTTCCCCAGAATTAGCCGTACTAGATATCATTATATTTCCAGTTTCATTGAAGGTATAATATTTTTTTGCTTCAATGTTTTTGTCAGCATTTTCTGGTATTGTAAGTTTTGTTTGTGTATTTGTCATATTTATATTAATTTTTTATTAGAATTGTCAAAATATAACAATTTGACAACAAGATAACAAATAGTTTTTTTAAATTTAATGAAGATTGATGATTTAAATATATGTATGCTAATTACTTAATATTTCTATAGATTAATATTAATTATTTTTTATGAAATTAATAACTTCTGCTATGCTTAGACTATGTTGTTCGCCAGTTTTTAAAGATCGCACAATAACATGCTTATTTTTTAACTCATCTTTGTTGGCAATAATAACAAATTTAAAACCTTTTTTGCCTGCATATTTTAGTTGTGAACTTAATTGCTTTTGTGCAAAATACGTTTCAGTATTAATGTCATGATTGCGTAGTGTTTGAGAAATTTCTATATAATTTAGTATAAAATTTTGATCTTGTGTTGTTACTAAGGTTGATGCAGTTGTTTCAGTTTCTGCGGTAATAATATTTGCCTCAATTAGTTTTGGAATTAACCTTGATATACCAATAGAAAGACCTACTCCTGGTAGTTGCCTATCAATAAAATTTGTGACCAGGTTTTTGTAACGCCCTCCTCCACAAATGCTGCCTAGCTCTGGATAATCAGTTAGCTTTGTTTCATATATAGTACCAGTGTAATAATTCAGCCCTCTGGCAATCGTAGGATCTATTTGTATATGTTTATTTATTTCTGCACTAGTTAAGAATTTTTCCAGATCTTTTATTAAAATTTCTAATTCAAGAACACCATCTTTAAATTCTTTTTGATTATACTGCATATTTTTTAAATATTTAATCCATTCCTTATTTTCTTTTTTTTGTGTAATAAAATCTTCAAGGGTTTTAATGCTTTGCTCATTAAGCCCATGAGATAATAGTTCTACATATAACTCATTTTTAGTAATTTTTTCTACTTTATCAATAGTACGCATAATTGGCAAAAGCATCTCTTCATCTGTACATAAAGTTTTAATTAATCCTGTTAATATTTTTCGATTATTGATTTTTGTAACAAAATTTTTTATGCCTATGGCATGGAAAATATTATGTGCTATAGACAATACTTCCACATCATAAATTAATGGTAACTCAATATTGCCAATTATATCAATATCACATTGATAGAATTGTCTATATCTGCCAGATTGAGGTCTTTCACCACGCCATACAGGTGCAATATGGTAGCGTTTATATGGGAATATTAATTTACCATAATGTTGCGCAACATATCTTGCAAGAGGAACCGTTAGATCAAATCTAAGTGCAAGATCTTTATCTTTGCTGCCCTGTGTTTCAGCAATTCTATGTATGCCATAAATTTCATTATCATTACCTTTAGATAATAATGTTGATCTACGCTCAACTGCAGGTGTATCAAGAGGAGTAAAGCCATACAGCTCAAATTGTTGTTTAATAATTTTTACTATATAGTCAAATACAATTTGTTTATTTGGCAGGAGCTCTGGAAAGCCAGAAATGTTGCTTAACATGTTATTATCATATTCTTAGTTACACAGAAGTTTATTGAGGTTTTAAATGACTTTATCAGCATACCATTTTTTATAATATTTTTACTATATATTTTATAGGAACAGTCTATTTTTCTAATTAATTATTAATATTTTTAATAATTTTTTTAAATTTATCACGTTTTTTAATGGAAGATTAGTTTAGAATTTTAGTATTGGATAAAATAATTTTTTATAAGATAACTTAGTGATATTATGACAAAATTTAATTGATTAATTTGAGTAAATTATGTGTTCATCTAGGTTTATGTGTACTGTATTAGCTTTATTTTGTAAGGTTTGTTTGGTGTATGCAGCTGATATTGATTTTTCTTTTCATTATTACAATGACCTTTACCAATCTTTAAAAGCAGAGGAAAAATGGCAATCTATTGCTGACATAAGCCATAAAATTCTCTTAGATAATAATTTAGATCACTTTAGCAAATCACTTGTTTTAAACCGTCTTGCAAGCTCTTATTTTTACCTTGGTGATTATGAAAATGTGCTTAATTCATCAATGAAGGCATTGTATCATGCAAAAAAATCTGCAAGCAATGTTTCACAAATTAGAAGCTTATATTTGCTATCTGCTGCACATCGAGCTCTTGCAACTAAGAAATCTTTTTCTAATCATAAAAAAAAATCTTTGCAATTTATTAATCATGCATTGGTTTTGCTAGATAAACAACAGCCAATACAAGATTGTAATTTTTTTATTGCTGGCAAGGTATATTTTAATGCTGGTGCTCTTTATCAAGATATTTTGCAAAATAATAAGAAGGCTATATGGTATTATGAGCAAGCCTTAACAATGTTTAATCATAGTTCTGATGATTATTACCGCACAGCTATTCGTTATATTCGTTGCTTATTAGAGTCTGGTGAACATAATATTGCTAAAATAAAAATGAATCAATTTAGTACTAATTTGTGTACTAAAACTGGCATACATCATAGAATATTAAAAGTGCGCGTATACAGTAAATTAGGTGAATTTGACAAAGCTTATAAAATTGCAACTGAAGCTTTAGAGCAAGCTAAAGTAAAGTCTATGGTGCGAGAAATAGATATGCTAGATATTTTAATACAGGAAATCACTGCTACTCAATTTATTAACAATAATCTTTCTTAATATACTATTGGATATAGTTTTTTATAAACTGTTTCTGGAATTAGTGTTTTTTAGAAAATTGATTCTGTACTTTTGTTTATTTATTAGATATAATCCTGACCAATTTATTCTTTTTGTAGAATCTAATATGTTAAAAAAAAATTCGTATAAATTAATCTTTATGGCAATATTCTTTGCCCTACCTTTGTTTATTGTTGTATCTTTTTGTGATCTGCCGGCATTAGGTCATAAAACAGTTGTCTGCCCCATTCCTGAGCCAGGTTCTGTTCATAACAGCCCTCCAGGTTGTTTTGATTTTTATACATTCTCACAAGTTTGGATGCCTGAAATTTGTTCTAGTCATGGTCGTTATTCTTTTTCTCCTTGTAATGATTTATATAAAACATTTGATGGTAAGCTTTTTGTGCATGGTTTATGGCCAAATTTATTTTCAACTGTTAAAGATAAAATTGCATTCCCAATGGATTGTTCTAATAAATCACTTGATTTCAATTCTTTGCCTGACAATCTTCAATTGGCTATGTATAAAATGTACCCTGGTAGTCAATTTCCATTGCTTAAGCATGAATGGGATAAACATGGTACATGTACTGGATTTTCTCAAGAAATTTTTGTTAAAACACTTATTGATTATCAAAATCGTATGGCAAAATTTTCAACAGATCTTTTTTATAAAAACATGGATAAAGCAATTACTTATCAAAGTATAATTGAAAATTATCCTGGTCTTAATATAGTCCCACAATGCAATACTGATCGTGCTACTGGTAAGCAATATATTGCTGAAATTCATGGATTTTGGGATAAAGAAAATAATCCTCTTAAAGTTAATTTTAAGCATAGTCGCACTGCTTGTAAGCAAGATGCTCCAATTTATGTGCGTAGCTTAGCAAAACATAAGAAATTAAATCAATGGAAGTCAGAATTGAATTCTAAGTATAAAAAGAGGACTTTACTGATTGGATTTGATATTGATGATACATTGTTGTTTTCTTCACCTGGGTATCAATATTTAAAGCATATAAAAGGCGTGAAGATGAATTCTGATGCTTTTTGGGAAGCAATGAATGGTGATTATGATGATTTTAGTGTACCTATTAATATAGGTAGTAAATTGCTTTCATTTCATAAAAAACGTGGCGATAAGATCTATTTTATTACCAACAGAAGAGATGTAAAGAGTGAAAAACTTACTGCTAGAATGCAGCAATTATTTCATATTGACAATGAACACATGAATCCAATTATTTTTAGCAATTCAGATGCAAACAAGGCAAGTCATATAAAAGGACTAGGTCTTCATATATACTATGGTGATTCAGATAGTGATATGGTTGATGCAAAATCAGCTGGAGCACAGCCAGTACGTATTCCACGATCAAGCAATTCATCCAATCATTCTTTTCATAAAAATGGAGCATTTGGAGAAGTTGTTTTAATAGAATAATTAATTAGCATTTATCTTAGATATGAAGTTAACTGATTTTCTTCATATCTAGATATTCAGATTGTTTTACTTAGATTAATTTGTTCTAACTTTAAAAAACCTTGTCTTTATTGTTCATAGGTATTTATTATATTTAAATACACCAAAAATGAATAAATATGTATTCAATAGATATTTTAGTAGTTGATAATGAAGATGCCATTGTTTTGCAGATTGTAAAAAAGCTCTTTAATTCAATTAAAAATGACAAGTTTTGTGTTTCATATCATGCGTCTAGCTATAAAAATGTAAATAAATTATTAAAACATAAAAAATATCAGTTTGGATTTATATTTATTGGTGAAATTTTTCTTAAAAAAGACATTTTGCGTACAATTAGAACTGTGCATAACTGTTGTAATTTGATAATAACTATTGGCAATTCTCTTGAAGAAGATTTGTTATTTAATTTAGGAAGAAGCATATTTGATCATATTAACTATCCTCACAATACTAATGAAATATTTTTTTTTACCAGAAGGTTGGCAAAAATTGTGGAGATGAACTGCTTGATAAATAGTCTTCATTTGCAATGTTCAGGTAATTATATGGAAATGGTTGGTGAATCACATGCAATGCGTTATTTGCGTTCAGTTATAGAAAGATCTTCGGCTTCATTTAGTAGAATTATGATTACTGGTGCTGTTGGAACTGGTAAAAAATTAACTGCACGTTTAATACACAATAATTCTAGGCACTATAGTGGTGATTTTATAATAGTTAACCCAATTAACTACAGCACCAGTGAGTTGGAGCAAGTTGTTTTTAATGTGAATAATTTGAATTGCGTTTTTCATAAAGCAAATGGTGGAACTCTTTACATTGAAGAGGTTACTAAGTTATCAATGTGCGCTCAAACAAAGATATTGAATTTTATACACGATTATCAGTTTAAAGCTGAAAATACATTAAAAATGCGTATTATCACTTCATCTGAGGTTGACTTAGATTCAGCATTATGCAGCGGTGATTTGCGAGAAGACTTATACTATAGGTTGAGTGTTATACCAATTAGAGTACCTTCTCTAGTAGAGCATATTGAAGATATAGCTGATTTATGTAATTACTTTGTTAATTACTTTGTTAAGGTCTGTGATTTACCTAGAAAAAAATTTGATAATAATGTGATAACCATGATGCAAACTTATCATTGGCCATACAATGTCTCACAACTTAAGAACATTGTTGAATGGTTGTTAATTGCATCTAAAGATAGCAATAATAGTATTATTAGATCAGATATGTTTTCTCCTGCAGCAAACACTGATATAATAAATGCTATTCCAGATGTTGTTTCTATGTCTATCAGAGATGCGCGTGAATCATTTGAGAAAAAATATTTAAAGGCGCAAATCACTAGATTTGGTGGTAATATATCCAAGACTGCAGAATTTGTTGGTATGGAGAGGTCGGCATTGCACCGTAAGCTAAGATTACTTAGTATCCATGGATCATCAAAAAATGAAATTGAAGATGTATAATTATTATTAAGATGTGCTATAAATGTGATACTGATATGCTTTTGAGATATTACACCTTTCTATAGATTTTCATGATCATGAATTGACGCTACTCACATCATCAGTTGATACCTCTAGACTGTTTTCATCTGCAATACTGGCAACAGATACAACATTATTTGTTTTATTTTTAGCAGCTTTTATTAGCACAACACCTTGTGTGTTGCGTGATGTAATTCTGATTTTGTTTACAAACATACGAATTAACGTTCCATTATTTGTGATTATTACAATCTCATCGCTGTAGCTAACTGGAAAGCTGTCAATAATTGTTCCATTGCGCTTAGATGATGCAATATTTGCTATACCAACACCACCTCTATTAGTTATTCTATATTCATATACTGAGCTACATTTACCAAAACCATTGCTTGTTACTGTGAGGATAAATTTTTCTTGTTTGGCAAGTGATAATAATTTATTAGAATCTATGTTAGCATCATATTTAGTAATAATTTTTTCAGGAGAGATTGTATTGTTAGCCAGCTTAATCCTATCTTCAGCTGGGATTTTTAAAAATTCCATTTTTGTATTGGTGTCTACACTGTCTGTATTTAATATTGCTATAGAGACAACTTTGTTATTGTTGTTAAGTTTTATTGCACGCACTCCAGTTGATGTTCTGCTTTGCATTATACGCAGATTTGAAACTTCAAATCTAATGCAATTTCCATTAGTAGTTGCTATAAATATTTGATCATCATCATTACAAGATTTGACATCTATAAGAGTATCATTTTTTAGCTTAATAGCTGTCTTCCCATTGCTTGGTATATATTCAAATAATGAGACTTTGTTGCGCCTAACTCCTCCATTTGCTGTGACAAATATAAGATTTGTTTCATTATTATTGTCTTTTTCTGGAAAAATTAGTGTAGTTGCTATTTTTTCATCTTTTTCAATTGGCAGCATATTTATAATTGCCCTACCTCTTGATCCTAAATCACCAGGAGGGAGTTTATATGCTTTTATTTTGTATACTCTGCCTGTTGTTGAAAAAAATAAAATAGTTGTGTGAGTATTGGCTTTAAATATTTGCGATATTTCATCGCCAGTTTTTATATTATGTCCAGATTTTCCTTTTCCACCCCTATTCTGTGCTTTATAAGAATCTAGTGGAACTCTTTTAATATATCCATCTATTGTAATTGTTATAATAATATCTTCTTTTGCTATAAGTTCTTCAATATCTGAGTTGTATTCAATTTTATCTATAGTGGTTCTGCGTGGAGTGGCAAATTTATTATGAATTTCTATTAATTCAGATTTAATAAGCTCCTTCATTTTTTTAGGGTCATCTAGTATTAGTTGATAGTGCATTATATCATGAGAAAGTTCATTGATGTTGGCAATTAGCCTGTCATATTCAAGATTAACTAGTTTGCTTAGCTTCATTTCTAGTATAGCTTTAGTTTGTGTTTCAGTTAATTTATAAGAATTATTATTTAATAGATTGTGATCTTCGCGAATTATTTTTAACAATGGTGCAATTTTCTCAGCACTCCATGACCTTATCATAAGTTTTTCAATCGCTTCTTTGTTATCTTTGGCATTTTTTATTAAAATAATTACTTCATTAATATTGCTTACTGCAATACATAAGCCAACTAGAGCATGACATTTACTACGTGCTTTGTTCAGTAAATGCTCTGTCCGTTTTTGCACAATGTTATACCTAGAAGAAACAAAAATTCCAATAGCTTTTTTGATTGACATGAGTATTGGCTTATTGTCATGCAATGCTAAAGTGTTAATTCCAAATGATATTTGCATATTGCTGTAGCTAAAAAGTTGTCTTAATAATATATCAGGGTTGGTATCTTTTTTTAGCTCTATAACAACTCTTACCCCAGTTCTATCGGTTTCATCTCTAACATCAGATATGCCTTCAATTCTTTTGCTATTAACTAGTTCTACTATATTTTCTATCATTCTAGCTTTATTGACTTGGTATGGTACTTCGGTAATAATTATGCTTTGCTTGTTGCTACTAAGATTTTCAATGTGAGTTCTAGATCTTACTAAAATTATACCTTTACCATGAAGATATGCATCATTCAATCCTTTGAAACCAAGAACAATGCCACCTGTTGGGAAATCTGGTCCTGGTATAATTTTCATTATTTCTTCTATGCTAATATCACCATCTTTTTCTAGATACAAAACGCAAGCATTAATTACTTCACCAAGATTATGTGGTGGTATATTGGTGGCCATGCCAACTGCAACTCCTGTGCATCCATTAACTAATAGATTGGGAAAAGCTACTGGTAATATTTTTGGTTCTTTTTGTGAATTATCATAGTTATTTTGAAAATCAACAGTCTCTTTGTCTATATCTGCTAGCAAGCCAACACATGCTAGTTGTGTTAGTCTTGCTTCTGTATAACGCATGGCAGCAGGCGGATCACCATCCATAGAACCAAAATTACCTTGACCATCTATAAGTGGTGCATTCATGGTGAAATTTTGAGCCATTCTTGCCATTGCTTCATATACAGCAGACTCACCATGTGGATGATATTTACCTATAACATCACCAACAATTCTGGCAGATTTGCGGTATGGTGAATTATGATAGAATTTATTCTCATTCATAACATGGAATACACGTCTTTGTACTGGCTTGCAACCATCATAGGCATTAGGCAATGCACGACTTACTATAGTGCTCATTGCATATTGCATATATGAGTTGCACATTTCATCTTCTATGTGAATAATTTCTTCTCCATAGTTAGGCACATCACTCAAGGTTATACCACATTAGAATAACAATTTTGCTACTATAGCATAAAACACTATTTTATTCTATAAACCTTTTATAAAAGGTTTCTTTGATTAGATGCTGGAATATTTTTGTTATTTTACTTTCTTAATGTTGTTAGTTAATATATTAGAATACTGTTAGACTAGGAGATTGTAATGATTAGTTTTCCTAATATTGATCCAGTTGCTGTATCTTTTGGTGCAATAAAAATCAGATGGTATTCATTGTCATATATAATTGGTGCAATTTTTATATGGATTTGGCTGGCTATAATTGGCACAAAAGAAAAAACGCTGGATAAGAAATGTTATGATGATTTGATGTTTTTTACCTTATTGATTTCAATAGCATGTGGAAGGATTGGCTATGTTTTGTTGTATAACCCTGTTTATTATTTTAGAAATCCTATAGAGATATTTCAAATATGGAATGGTGGAATGTCATTTCATGGTGGTCTTATTGGCTGTGTAATTGGTGTGCTACTAGTAACCAAAGCACATAAGAAATCTTTTTTTTATGTTGCAGATGCAATATCTTGTATAGCTCCAGTTGGAATTTTTTTTGGCAGGATAGCTAATTTTATCAATGCTGAGCTTTATGGCAGGGTAACTAAAATGCCATGGGGTTTTGTTTTTCCTGGGTCAGATGGAGCAGTAAGACACCCTAGTCAAATATATGAATCATTTTTTGAAGGTTTAGTGCTATTATGTTTAATGCTTTTTTTTAGATATTTTATTAAAAAAAAAGATTTTTATAGAGATGGCTATGCTTTTGTTTTGTTTATTGTTTTATACTCATTTATAAGGTTTATGCTTGAATTTTTCAGAGAACCAGATGCCCATATTGGATATTTTTTTAATTATTTAACCATTGGGCAGCTGCTTAGTATAATCTTTTTATTTGCCAGTATGTTGTGTATATTTTTTTTAAACAGGCATAAGGCAAATAATATGCTTGTTACAGATGGTTAGCTCGTAATTTTTTTGTTTTATAATCAACATTTACATCAACTCTAATAGTTTTGTATCTTGATGGTGTGCTTTTAGTGCTTTCAGTAACCAGTGCACCATTATAAATAGCATTACGTACACCAATAATTTTTAATCCTGAGATGTTAGCAATTGCATCAGCTTTTGCTTTTGCAGATATCATAGCTTTTTTAACAAGATCTTTTTCAAGATTGGTAATAATTCCTGGCTGGTAGTCAATGTGAAACATATTGTTTACAGTAAACTCAACACCATGTTCGCTAACTTGATGTAATTTGCTCAAAATTTTCTCTACTTTATTAGCATGTTGTGATTTTACAATAACCATTGCCTCTAATCTAAATCTTTCATTACGATTATCATAGTTGTCTATTTTTTTGTCATATACTGATGGTGGTGTTACATATATTTCATTTTCAGGTATCTCATTTTTAATAAAAAAATTTTTTATTATATCTGCTTTTTTATTTAAACTATGTTGTGCATTTTCTATACTGTTATTCAGCACTACTAGTCGTATTGGTGCTATTATGGAATTTGATTTTATTACCATTTCTGCACTACCATTTGTTGATATAAAATTGCTATATTGATTATTCTTAAATTTTACTGCTAAAAGCATTGGTATCATTATTAATGCTATTAATAATATCCAAATACAGCATTTTTTTGTTTTGTAACAACATTTTTTTTTATAATCATTTTGCATTGGTTCAATGTCTTTGGTTATGTTATTTGTATTCACTTAAAACCTATTAATTAGCCTTACTACAATAGTATTATTTTATTTGAAGTATATGTAAATTATATTAACTATAATTTTAAGTTAGTTGTTAGTCTTTCAGATTTGTCATATAATAACAATATTTATTTTTTATGATGTTTTTGTGTTTGATGGTTTAAGTAATAAGTTTACAGATTTATTTAACAATATTCTTGGTTCAAAGCATATATCTAAAAAAGATGTAGAGAAGGCATTAAATATAATACGAGAATCATTAATTGATGCTGATGTTGCACCATCTGTTATAGATGTTATATCAGATCGTATAGGAAAAATTTGTTTGGGTGATAAGGTTTTAAAAAGTTTAGATCCAACAAAGATGATTATTAAGGCAACAAATGATGTTTTAATAGATATACTAGGTGGTGCTTTAGAAGCTAATGCTGAATTATATTTGGATAATGTTCCATCTGTAATCATGATGGTTGGTCTACAAGGTGCTGGAAAAACCACATCTACTGCAAAATTAGCATTGCATTTGCGTGAAAGAAGAAAGAAAAAAGTTTTAGTTGCATCACTGGATATTTATAGACCAGCAGCCCAAGAGCAACTTAAAATTATAGCACAGCAAAATAACATTGATTCTTTAGAGATTATTTCTAATGAAAATCCACTTGAAATAACCTCAAGAGCAATTAAAAAATCTGCAGGATATGATGTATTGATTTTAGATACAGCTGGTCGTTTACATGTTGATGAATCATTAATTAAAGAATTAGTGCAAGTTAAGAAGTTTGCCAAACCATCTGAAACCATTCTTGTTGCTGATGCAATGCTAGGTCAAGATGCTTTATATATAGCAGAGAAATTTAACAATGATGTTGGTTTAACTGGTGTCATGGCTACTAGAGTAGATGGAGATGCTCGTGGTGGGGCAATTATATCTATGAAATATATAACAGGTTGTAGTATTAAATTTGTTGGAACTGGAGAGAAAGCAAAAGATTTAGAGCAATTTCATCCAGAAAGAGCAGCAAGTAAAATATTAGGTATGGGTGATATAGTATCTGTAGTAGAAAAAGCTCAAGAGCAGATAGAAGAAGAAGATATGATGCGTATGGTTAAAAGAGTTCAGAAAGGCTTGTTTAATTTTAATGATATGCTGCGCTATTATAATATGATAGGAAAAATGGGTGGTTTAAGATCATTGCTTGGCTACTTACCAATGATGGGTGGATTGAAGGATAATTTATCTGGATTTGATGATTCTACAATAAAAAAAGATAAAGCTATAATTTCTTCCATGACCCCAGCAGAACGTCAATTTCCTAAATTGCTCAATATTGTTTCTAGGAAATTACGTATTTCTAAAGGAGCTGGTGTTAAAACTCATGATATAGGTGCTATTGTTAAGCGACAGCAACAAATACAAAAAGTTTTTGCCAAATTGAAGAATGTTGATATGAATAATTTAGGCATGGATATGAATGCTTTAAATAACATTGACATGCAAAGCATAATGTCAATGTTAAAGAAATAGTAGTTACACTAGGCAATCTGTAAGCCGAGTTCTGTCAAGTGTGGTTATTCATCTAAAAAAAATGTTACCATTTTTTCACTAGCAACTTACCTGAATGAGATGTGGAGAGCATTGTTTATTCAACTTCATTCTATCTGTTTTGCTCCAAATGGGGGTTGTCTTAGTATTAAAATACTACACATTTGTGTGTTTCACCATTGCCCATAAGGCTGTCTGTTTCTGTGACCCTTTCCCTGAGGTTACCCTCGATGGGTGTTGCCCATCATTTTTTCTCCATGGAGCTCGGACTTTCCTCTATTTTTTAAATAGCAACCACAACAATTACCTAGTATAATTAATTATAAGAATATTATTTGCGCAAATCAACAATGATTGTTTTAATACAAGCTGATTCATTTGCAGAAATTAACTTTATAAAAGATGACACATTTTACATTGCTACTACTGCTATAAACAGAGGCCACAGTGTTTTTTGGATCACTCCAGCATTACTTTCATGTGCTGATGACATAGTTTTGTGCAATCCATTCAATGGTGAATCTCTTGAAGAATTTATTACGTTAGATTTGCCATCTGTGGATCTTCTGCTGATTAGACAGAACCCACCAGTTAATGATATTTATTTGGCAAATATTAGCTATTTAGCCAAAATGTGCAAAAAATTTGATATTGTAGCAATAAATCCACCTTATAATATAAATAATTTTTTAGAAAAAAAATTACCATCTTTGGTGTGCCCAGAATTTACTCCAAGAACTATGTTTGTTGATAGCATTAATAAAGATAAACTAGGTTTTTTTCTTTATGATATACTTTTTGATAAAACTGAGTATATTATAAAACCATTAAATCTTTTTGCTGGTCAAGGTGTGCATAAGATGACAAAAACAGGCAACATTGATAGTGATATAAAGCAAATATTGAAGTTTTTGCAAAATAATTTTATAGTACAAGAATTTCTCAATGGTATAGAAAATGGAGATAGAAGAATATCAGTGATA
>NZ_CAWVOK010000003.1:0-74609 GCF_963930935.1 Candidatus Xenohaliotis californiensis | reverse complement strand
GCCAACATTAACATGAGGTTTTTCTCTCACAAACTCGGCCATTTTTGTTCCTCCATACTCAATACAATTAATAATGAAATCCAGGCTAATGAGCGGATGATGGGAATCGAACCCACACAACCAGCTTGGAAGGCTAGTACTCTACCATTAAGTCACATCCGCACATGGAGGAGGCAGGATTCGAACCTGCGAACGCTTTCGCGGGTAGATTTACAGTCTACTGCCATTAACCACTCGACCACCCCTCCAATCTACAGTCAAGTATTGTACTTTTTAACAAATTATATATAATATTGTCAACAGCAAAATAACATTTTTTAAAAAATGCAAAAAATTTGGCTCTATGGCTTACATGCTTGTAAACATGCCTTGCATAATAAAGAACGCAAGCCAACAAAAGTTCTTGTTACCAATGCAACTTATGAGTCAACCAAAGAATGGCTCATACCATTGACAGCTAATATACCACTTTCTATTGCTTCAGTCCAGA
The DNA here is from genome assembly GCF_963930935.1 of Candidatus Xenohaliotis californiensis. Lineage (NCBI taxonomy): Bacteria > Pseudomonadati > Pseudomonadota > Alphaproteobacteria > Rickettsiales > Anaplasmataceae > Candidatus Xenohaliotis > Candidatus Xenohaliotis californiensis. Next base: position 74,119 of record NZ_CAWVOK010000003.1, on the reverse strand, counting down.
CTATTAACAACATTTTAACAAACAAGACAAACAATAAAAATCCAAATTTTTCACATCAAGGTATAGCATTGCTGACAACACAGATAAAAATGTTAGACTTAAATAGCTATATATATGCAATAGAAAAATCTAATAATGAAGAAATATTACTATGCTTAGATCAAATACAAGATACTACTAATCTTGGCTCTATCTTCAGAACTGCAACAGCTTTTAATGTCAATACCATACTTCTTCCAAAAAAAAACAGTGCACCAATTACACCAGCAGTAACCAAAACTGCATGTGGCGCTTTAGAAAAAATAAAAATTATTTATGTAGACAACTTGTCTAGATCATTAGAAAATCTAAAAAAAATTGGTTTTTGGATTTATGGTTTGGATGCCCGAGCCCAAGAATCAATCAAAAACTATACAAACCATCATAAAAAAATTGTTTTAATTATTGGATCTGAGGACAAAGGAATACGACCATTGGTAAAACGCACTTGTGATCATTTATTAAAAATTGAAATAAATAGTACAAACATAGAGAGTCTTAATGCATCAGTTGCAACAGCAATTGCATTACACCAAATCTATCAAGCACCATAATCACTGCCACTATAGTTCTTCTTCTGACGTTCACGAATTTCTTGTGCTTCTATGCACAAAGTAGCAACAAGTCTAGCTCCCAATCTCTTAACCCCTATCTCAGATCCAGTTTCTTCACAATAACCATACTCACCTTTTTCTATACGCTGCAATGCAGCATCAATTTTTGCTATTAACTTACGATTTCTATCGCGATTATTTAGTTCATAAAACGTATCACATTCCAAACTAGCCCTGTCTGCAACATCTGGTTCATTCAGACTATTTGACACCAAATGCTCTCTTGCCTTATTGGATCCATCTAAAAGGTCATTCTTCCAAGCAATTAGCTTACGTTTAAAATAACATAATTGCCTTGGGTTCATATATTCCTCATCTTCAGATGGAACATAGCTAGATTCATTAGACAGATCATTTCTATTTTCACTGCCTGGTTGTTCATAGTCAACAGCTTCCATGACCACTATTCCTCCAATTTAAAACACTATCTACCTCCAATATTGATGGATTATGTCCTGAAATACTTACCAAATGGTTAACATGAGATGATATTGCACAAACCGATGCAAAAGATCGTGGCATTCTTTTAACAATGTAATCAAAAACACGATCAGAAATCCTTAAACCACTATTAAATAACTTTTGATGTAAAATTTTAGCTATTATTTCATCGCCTGGATTACCAATTGTAATTAAATCAAGCATCATAAGTCTTGATTTAAAATCCACTATAGATAGATTATTGAGCTCACCAAAATTAGCCAGCCATACACTGTGCAATCCAAGTTCAGTGATCTTGTTATATAAATGCAACAAACATTCTTGTGTATCCATCATGCTAGAGATACTATCTATTAAAACTGGAGAGCCAACTGACAAGCAGTTAAAATCATTAGATAAATTTACAATATTTTCTCTAGAAACCACAAATGCATTGGTTTTCTTAGCCCAAAGCATACCAAGATGAGTCTTCCCCCCACCAGGAGATGCACAGAGTAAAATGCCATTACAAAACCAATTTGGCCACCTGTTTATTAAAATATCATAAGCATATTTATTGCAATCATCAATGAAATAACATGAGTTATATAAATCATCTGTCTTTAAAAAATCAAAATAACACTGCACCATTGCAACCATGTTTTATTCAAGACAAATATATCTCACTTTCTCTATATTTTTTAATAATAATTCTAACAAAAATTGACACTACAGCAAAAAATGGCACAGAAAGCATAATGCCAACAATACCCATAAGTGAACCACCTAATAATATGCTAAAAATAACCAACACTGGATGAATACCTACTTTTTTTGCCACAATTTTTGGTGAAAGCACTTGAGTCTCCAATAAAACACCTAGTGTAAAAACCAATAAAACCAATAATAAATGAAAAATATCTTGAAATTGCAGTAAAGCTAGCAAAGAACTGCTAAAAATACCAACACCTAGTCCAATATAAGGCACAAATGACACAAGGCCTGTAAATATGCCAATAAACAAACCATGCTTAAGACCAATTAAGCTTAATCCAGTGCTATAAAAAACCATTAGAAAAAATGCTACAAAAAATTGTGCAACTACATAACCAAAGAGCACATAGTTTATCTCCTTAATAATATTATCTACCACCCTATTATATCTTGCTGGAAAAATTGATCTAAAACTATTGCTAAAAATTAACCAATCACGCAGCATATAAAATGTTATTAAGGGAATTACTAGTAAAAATGAAAATACCCCAAACAAACCAACACCTGAAAGTAAAAAATTTTTTAATACATTTATTGCATATGGCAAAAAGGATGTTGGTATTTTTCTTAGCACATCACTAGCATACAATTTATTAACACCAGCATTCTCATCTAGGAGATGCAAACTGTATTTTTTATCTAAGGCACCAACAGTCTCAAACATCCATTCATATATTCTGCTAGCATTGTTATACAAATCCTTTGCAATGCCAGTGAACTGCTGTATAAATGCTGGTATTATGAAAAATACAATCCATACAAAGCCAGTCAACATTATCATAACTAATGCAAATGATGTTATGCTGCGAGAAACTGATAGTTTTTCCATCCTGGAGACAAGTGGATTAAAAAAATAAGCCAAAAGTATTGAAACTGCAAATGGTGTAATTATATCAAGACCAAGGTACAAGACAAAAATAAAGAAAATAAACAGAGAAAATGGTAGATACAATTGTTTAGTGATCCATCTGCTGGTCATTTTACCCTCTTAATAAACTAATTATTATATATATATTAATAAATAAAACAGCTATAAAAAGCGTAAATTCCAAATTCTGTATTCTCTGCATAACGAGCCTAGCATGCACTGATAGATAGTGTCTTGAAAAAAATTTAAACAAATTTTTTATAATATCTTTAGCTATGTAATACAAATCTAAAATTAATGAGATAATAGATGAAAAAACAGTTTTAGGCAACTCTAAATACAACCAATTGGTATCAGGAAAATCCTTACACTCAATTCTAGTAACAAAAAAATTAACAAACTTATGTAGCAAAAATGCTAAAATAGCAAATAATGTATATTTAAAAACAAGTTTTGACAATCCAATATCAAAAACCATTTTCCAGCTAATCATACCATCACTAAGCAAGTTCAACATCTTAAATGGCGGCAAGCACATTACAGATAAAATCACCATAACAATAAGTGGTAGCATTTGATCTGTATACTTCTTTGGTCTAATAAAAATTCTATTAAAATGAACAGTAAATAATGAAAAATAATGAAAGACAAATGCAATAGATGCAATAGACAAGGTTTGCATTAAATAATTTGATAAATAATACTCATTATTCTGTAATGATAATTCTTTGCTATAAAATGTTGTTTTAATATAAAAACCAAGAGTAGGTGGCAATGAAGCAAATGAGCATAGCCCAATAATAAGGCATATTGCCCACAGAGCAGTATAATTGCCATGTTTGATGTTTTCTTTGCTACAATACCAAGATGCTAAAAAAATAATCATCTGATAAGATAATGAGCTTAATATGTGTATACTAAAAATTCTATTCTCAGCCTCAGTACCTGATGACATGCCAATTTCTATAATCAACAGGCCAATTTGTGCTATCATTGCATATAATGCTGATTTTTTCATATTCCTAGAAAGCATAGAATATAAAAAACCATACCATGCTGTACAAAAACCTATAATCTGCAAAAACCATAGGCTATGAAACAATTTATACAAAACATATAAACAGGCTTTAGTTGAAAAAGAAGCTATCAAAATCATTGATCCATACTCCAAGACTGAATATGCATCAATAATCCAAGCACTGATTGGAAATGCAGCAGTAGAAAATAAAATACCAAAAAAAAGAATTATTCCTGGTGCTTTACTAGTTTTAATATCACTTAGCACTAAAGATCTCAAATTAGTATTAATATATGCATCTTGCATTATTGATGTAGTAGCTAAAATAAGTCCAGCAATAGTAAGATGAACTATTAAATAATGCATTGCAGATTTTTCAGCATTAATATTTTTTTCACCCAAAACAAGCACAAACACCAAAATACCTGACAATTCAAAACATAGAACAAAACCTAAAAGAGTTGTTGCATTTATTGTAGCCAAACTTAAAAAAAAATATATTACAAGATATGCAAAATTATTTACCCAGTTTTTATAGGAATTAAGTAAAAAAATATTTAGCAATATAAAAATTATAAAAAAAGTGCATGAGAGAAACAAGTTATCAGTGGATAAAATGCTAAAAGGAATTTTTCTAAATATAGTCAAAATCCCAACAAAATTATTACAACAACAAAAAAGCACTATGCTCAATAATATGAATAAAAAAGAAAGGAATTTCAATGAACATTTATTAACAATGTGCAAAAGATACCCAGAATAGGTAGTGAAGATTAAAAAGATTGCTAGAGAAATAAACATAACTAATTATTGGTAATGCAAAACACTATAATATCATACAGTAAAAATTATTCACTATATCATCTAGCATTATGGATACTAAAATGCTTAACTTCTTTTGCAATCTTGTATATACTTTAGTAAAAATAAAATAGAAAAAAAGTGCGTGAAATAGTTTTAGATCTTGAGACTACTGGTATAGATCCAGCAAAAGGAGAAAAAATCATAGAAATAGGATGTATTGAGTTGTATAATAAAATTATCACAGGAATAGAATTCCATGCATATGTGAATCCAAAAAAAGAAATTACTGCAGAATCATATAGAATACATGGTATAAGTAATAAAAATTTAATAGATAAGCCAATTTTTGCCAAAATATCTAATAGCCTGTTAGAATTCATCAAGAATGATTCTTTAGTTATACATAATGCTGGCTTTGACATAAAATTCTTAAACCATGAATTGCAAAATTGCTCAATGCACAAATTAACCAATGAAATAATTGACACTTTATCTATAAGCAGAAAAAAATTTCCTGGATCTCCAGTTTCTCTTGATGCACTATGCAAAAGATTCAATATTAACAGCACAGCTAGGATAAAGCATGGTGCATTACTAGATGCTAAATTACTTGCACAAGTATACATTGAACTCTGTGGAGGACTGCAAACAAGCTTACTTACAAACTTTAATAAAAAAAAACAAAACTCAACACCAAAGCAGGTGAATAAAAATATTGATGGTTATCAAAAAAATACTAAAAAAAAATGCTACAGAAGAGTATCTATACAACCTAATATAGATGAAGCATCTGCACACGAAAAATATATAAAAACCATATCAAATACTATGTGGAAAGCAACTAATTAACTAAACTAAGGTTACTGTGAACACTAAATACAATAATGAAAACATTTTTTATAAAATTATTCATAAAATAATAGATTGTAAAGTTATTTATGAAGATGATGTTTGTATTGCAATAAATGATATTAATCCATGTGCACCTGTGCACATACTGTTATTGCCAAAAAATAACTATATTTCATTTAATGATTTTATCATTACTGCAAATAGTGAAGAGATATGCAAAATATTTAAAGCTGCACATAAAATTGCTCAGATTAATAATTTAGAAAAAAATGGTTATAGAATAGTAATGAATCATGGTCATAATGCAAGCCAAACAGTAATGCATTTTCATATTCATGTTATTGGTGGTAGAAAAATATATGGACTATGTACAAATGATGATAATAAGAGATAAAATTATATAAAGTCTAAAAAACTTTATATATAATGTTAATAAGATTGATTATATCTTCTTTGGAGGCTTGGCAACTACCTACTCTCCCACAACCTATGGTTGCAGTACCATTGGCGGTAGAGTTATCACTTCCGAATTCGGAATGGGATCGGGTGTTTCATCTCCCCTATCAATCACCAAACCACCAAAAAAGATATTTATCTAAATTTTACAAGTATGCATAACACTGTATGTGCATAGATTAGAAAAAACAATTGGGTTATTAGTACTAGTTAGCTGAACATGTTACCATGCTTACACATCTAGCCTATCAATGTAATAGTCTATTACAACCCTATAGGGAAATTTAGTTTTGGGATGAGTTTCCCACTTAGATGCTTTCAGTGGTTATCTCGTCCATACGTAGCTATCCAGCCATGCCACTGGCGTGACAACTGGTGCACCAGAGGTATGTCCAGCTCGGTCCTCTCGTACTTGAGCCAGGTTCCCTCAAATTTCCAACACTTGCGGAGGATAGAAACCGAACTGTCTCACGACGTTCTGAACCCAACTCACGTACCACTTTAATCGGCGAACAGCCGAACCCTTGGGACCTTCTTCAGCCCCAGGATGTGATGAGTCGACAGCGAGGTGCCAATCGGTGTCGTCGATATGAACTCTCAGACACCATCAGCCTGTTATCCCTAGCGTACCTTTTATCCGTTGAGCGATGGCTTTTCCACACAAAACCACCGGATCACTATGACCAACTTTCGTTTCTGCTCGGCCTGTCAGCCTTACAGTCAAGCAGGCTTTTGCCATTGCACTCTACAACCAATTTCTGACTGGTCTGAACCTACCTTTGTACACCTCCGTTACTCTTTAGGAGGCGACCGCCCCAGTCAAACTACCCACCATACAATGTCCCAAATCCAGATAATGGATTATGGTTAGGTATCAAAAGTATAAAGGGTGGTATCTCAAGGTTAGCTCCATTAAGGCTAGCGCCCTAACTTCAAAGCTTCCCACCTATCCTGCACAATATACTTCTAACACCAATATAAAGCTATAGTAAAGGTGCATAGGGTCTGCTCGTCCAGCCGCAAGTACTCCGCATCTTAACGGAGAATTCAATTTCGCTGAGTTGATACTAGAGACAGCGGGGAAGTCGTTACACCATTCATGCAGGTCGGAACTCACCCGACAAGGAATTTCGTTACCTTAGGACCGTTATAGTTACGGCCGCCGTTCACTGGGGCTTCGATTTAGAGCTTGCACCCCTCCTGTTAACCTTCCAGCACTGGGCAGGTGTCAGACCCTATACATCCACTTGCGTGTTAGCAGAGTCCTGTGTTTTTGATAAACAGTCGCCACCCCCTCTTCTGTGCCATCTATAAATGGTTGCCCAAATATAGACTACTCTTATTCCAAAGTTATGAGCACAATTTGCCGAGTTCCTTTAGTATCATTATCTCATACGTCTTAGTATACTCTACTCATCTACCTGTGTCGGTTTACGGTACGGTCTAATATGGAAGCTATTTCCTGAAACTTTTTCACAGCAATTTCAATCCAATAAGAAATTACTATTTACAAAATTTGTCACTTTCCACTGGTTTAGGAATATTAACCTAATATCCCATCAATTACGCTTTTCAGCCTCACCTTAGGGGCCGACTAACCCTACGCAGATCATCTTTACGTAGGAAACCTTAGATTTACGACGAGAATGATTCTCACATTCTTTACTGCTACTCATGTCAGCATTCTCACTTCCAAAACCTCCAACAACTCTCACGAATTATCTTCAGTGGTATTGGAACGCTCTGCTACCGCTTATAAGATATAAATACATCTTATAAACCCATGTCTTCGGCACATAACTTTAGCCCCGTTACATTGTCGGCGCAGAAAAGCTTAAATATAGACTAGTGAGCTGTTACGCTATCTTTAAAGGATGGCTGCTTCTAAGCCAACCTCCTAGCTGTCTTGGCTTCTCCACCTCCTTACACACTTAGTTACGATTTAGGGGCCTTAGACAATGGTCTGGGCTCTTTCCCTCTCCACCAAGGATCTTAGCACCCATGGTGTGTCTGCTATGGAACTATTATTGATATTCGGAGTTTAGTTTGATTTGGTAAGATCATTACTCCCCCTAGTCAATCAAGTGCTCTACCCTCAATAATATATAACATAACGTACTACCTAAATAGTTTTCGCAGAGAACCAGCTATTTCCAAGTTTGATTGGCCTTTCACCCCTAGCCACAACTCATCCCGTGCTATTGCAACAGCAGTGGGTTCGGTCCTTCAGTACATGTTACTGCACCTTCAACCTGGTCATGGCTAGATCACTTGGATTCGGGTCTAATTCATCAAGCTAATACGCCCATTTAAGACTTGCTTTCGCTACGCCTACACTTAACAGCTTAAACTTGCTTAATAAATTAACTCGCTGACCCATTATACAAAAGGTACGCCGTCACAACACATAAAATTATGGATGCTCCGACTGCTTGTAGGCATTTGATTTCAGTTTCTATTTCACTCCCTCTTCAGGGTTCTTTTCAACTTTCCCTCACGGTACTTGTACGCTATCGGTCACTAAGGAGTACTTAGGCTTAGAGGGTGGTCCCCCTATATTCAAACGAGATTTCACGTGTCTCGCCCTACTCAAATATTTATAAAAACATTACCTATACAGGACTATCACCTTCTATGGTTAATCTTTCCAGATTATTCTAGTTATTTTTTATAAATCATTGGCCTGATCCATATTCGCTCGTCACTACTAACGGAGTCATCATTTTGATTTCTTTTCCTCTAGGTACTTAGATATTTCAGTTCTCTAGGTTGTCCTTCTATATCTATGTATTCAATATAGAATAGCCATCGAAATGGCTGGGTTTCCCCATTCGGAAATCCACGGATCAAAGCTTGTTGACAGCTCCCCATGGCTTATCGCAGTCTACCACGTCCTTCATCGGCTCTTAGTGCCAAGTCATCCATCAAACGCCCTTTATTATTTATCTAATCCTCAACACATACAGAGTTAAGCATACTTTTAATTTAGATGAATCAATATTATTAACTTATCAAAATATTGTACAACAAAAAATATTGTTAACAATCAATTAAAGTAGAAAAATTCTATTAGAAAATAATAACTATGTCAATAAAAAAATATCATGATATAAAATTTTATTATTTATCTAAAAAACATTGCCATTTAATATCTTTATCCTCACGATAAATCTGCATACAGCTAATATTTTTTTTATCTTCATAACTAAATATATCAAATGAAAGCATTCTGTGTAAATCTAACACAGCAAAACCAAAACTATCAAAAGTTTTATAAACCTGCATTGCATTGTCAACAAAATTACCTTTATGCATTATTGGTTTTCGATGCAAATGAGCTCCACTATTGCCAACAATTAATTGAGCAATGCAACTATCTGCAAAATTCAAAAATTGCATAAGATGTATGTGCCCACTTACTATTAAGTCTAAGCTACAACTTAAATTATTAAATGATTGACGTAAAGTTCTATTACCATATAAACCAAAATTTAATATACTAAACATGCCATACAATGGTCGATGAGTTAGTAAAATATTAAACTTATCATTGATTATATTTTGCACATTTAATTGCTGTTTGTATATTTTAACCAAATGCTGCTCAGTAATAAAATCAGATGCACTAGAAGAGTCAATATTAAAAAAAACAGCATTATCAAATTCTAATATACTAAGTGGCTCAACATTCACACAAAAATTATCTTGATTTCTAGGTGGAGTAAAAAAAAAATTTGCTCCATTCCAGCATTTCTTACAACATGCCTCATGATTACCGCGCACCATTATTAAAGGTGCTTTTTTCAATAAATTGTTCATAGGCTTGAAAAATTCAAACTCCCAATGCTTCCAGCTACAAAGATCAAAATCATATTTTGACTTACCATGCATATACAATAAATCTCCAACATGTACAACCAAATCAATATCCTTTTCAGCAAGTAGATCAGCCACCTTGGCAAAAGGCCAACTTTTTAATGAAGAACAACTCTGCCTATAATCACCTCTACATCCAGTATCGCCTATAATTCCAACTCTATGAATCATGGAACTAGGCAAAAACATCTTTTCTCCACCTATAACAACATTTTTAGCTTTACGATCAAAAAAAAAATAACACCTTTCAATATCAGGAAATGCACTATTGAACTTCTTATAAAAATGTTCCCATACACTATCAATATATAGCTCAGGACATTTTTCACCACGTGATACTATGGCATTAGCTACAAACATACCATTCTCATCAAAACTAACCCAATGATATTGAGCAAATACACCATGACAAAAAAATAAGCAAACAGTGCACAAAAATAATTTTATAAATTTTATTAGCATAACTAATCTAATTTTTTGTTAAAAATCTACTGAATTTTAGTTATTTTTTTCAAAAAAATCACTATTTTGCTTAAAAAATCCCTGTAAGCAAGTATAACATTTTTTATAAAATGCATAACACCTTCATCATATTGAGCTATGCCAATATTACTTTTAATTATTTCACCAGATTTATCAGTATGTACAACAATTGTTCCAGAAATCTTATCATGCCAAGTTTGATTTTTTCGACTAATTCCAAGCCACAACAAACCTAAGCACAATGGAAACAGAGAAAGCATTGCAGCAAATGCTCTCTTCACACATTGAATGAGTGTTGGATCCATTAATGTCTTGTCATCAACTAACTTCATGCATAATAATGCTTTAGCTGGTGTTCTTTTAAATTTAAACCACATACAAACAAAATACACAACAGCCAGAACACATTGAACAACATTAACCACTAAATATCGTATCATATATTTAGCCAGCAATAATTTATCATTTATGTCCAGCTCAATTTCCATATGCCTTTTGTCAAGTGCAGCAACTGGCAATCCTGGTGCAGGATATATGAAATACAGCACAAAAATAACTACTTGCATCATAAGTGCTAACAGTATTAAATCTAAAACTATTGCAAGAAAACGCATCCTAGAATTAGCATATAATGCACCATCTGCTCTAGGATGTGGGGCAAATATTTTAATATTTTTCATAATGGAAAACATACCAATCCACTTGTAATTAAACAAACTTAATTGTGCCTTGAAAAATTCCCATTTACCAGCTTAAATACTGAGCTATCATGACCATATATTTTTTTATGTAAATGCTGATCAAAATTTTTAGCATTCTGTTGTTTATGATTCAAATAATGTGCTGCAAGCATTGCTAATCTTTTAGGGCTGCTCATATAAGCATACTCTGCTCTTAATACTTTATTTTCTTCCTGTTCAGCATCTAATTCATGCTTAACTTTTACAAATTCTTTGTTAAATTGTTGAAATTTATACTTAATGCCAAACATAATAAATGCACAACATATAAAAAAAAATAAATTAAGAAACATAATTTTTTTTTTCATCTAATGCCCAATTTTTTAATTACTCTAAGCTTAGCTGATCTAGATCTATGATTTCTTTTTATCTCATCTGGCATTGGAGTAATAGCTTTTTTATTCATAATTACAAATTCATTACCATGCACATTATTAAGCAATTCACGAAACACACTTTTAACCACCCTACACTCTAAACCATGAAATGAAACAACAGCCAGAATCCCTTCAGGCTTTAATACTGCTGCAGCTGCAACCAAGCCTTTATGCAAAGCTTGCAACTCATTATTTACATATATTCTTATTGCTTGAAATGTTTTTGTAGCTGGATTTATTTTACCTCTGCCATGTGCAGCTTTGGTAATAAGCTCTGCAAGCTCCTTGGTATTGTTTATTGGACCAGAAAGACGTTTTTTTGCTATATGCTTTGCTATATGGCGTGCACTTTTATCTTCACCGTACATGTATATAATATCACTCAACTCTGCTTCGCTCTTTCTGTTTATTACATCATATGCAGTAATACCAATCTCAGAATTCATTCGCATATCAAGTGGACCATCTTTTAAAAATGAAAAACCCCTATAACCATTATCAATCTGCATGGATGAAACACCAAGATCAAAAACTACACCATTAGCACCATCTTTTAAAAAAGGATGTAACACTTTATCAAGAACAGCAAAATTTTCTAAAATAAATGTAAATCTTTCTTTATATTGTGCTTTTAATGCTTCTGCATATAAAGCAACCTCATGATCACAGTCTAATGCATAAACACTGCATTTAGCACTATCTAAAATTGCTTTTGAATAAGATCCTGCACCAAAAGTACAATCAATATAATTTCCACTGTCTATAGGAGACAAAAAACTCAATACTTCCTGCAACAGCACTGGTATATGCGATGCTGTACTATTCATAAACTACTTCATTATACTAGTCTTTAAAGACAAAAATACCACAAGCTATAATAGCAACACATCACTCAAACATCAAACATACAGGGTGGCCTATATAGCAGAGTATTTATTATATCTATAATAATATTATATGCAAATCACATAATAAATTAATCTTATAGATCAAAAACACAAAATTAATATATAAAATATTGCAACATATTCATAACCATAAATATGAATTCAATGTTAAATACATATTTTACTCATTATTAATGCATTAATAATACTATAATCTAAAGTAAAAAAAACTTATGCTAACATGAGTGATGCTGAAAATTTTTTTGACAGTGAAAAAAAAATTATTAAACCCATTGTAAAACCAAGCTTACAAGAAAATATCGTACAACAAGATTTTGTCACTAAATACCTCAAAGAAAACAACTTAATAACCAACAATCAACTTAAATCAGCAATAAGAATCTTTAAGAAAGAAAATAAGGGAAAAATGTTTGGTGAGGTGCTTGTTGAGCTAGACATAATCACCAGCAAAATGCTTAAAAATATTTTACACTCTTTAAAAGGAATTAGTCAATTTAACCTCAAACAAGCTATGATTGACAATGAGGTAATTGATAAAATCCCTCATACTTTTGCCATACAAAACAAAATTATACCAATAAGCTATACTGGAGAAGTTCTTTATGTAGCCATACAAGATGTTTATGATATTATGCGCATTGACAAAACAAGACGCTATTTCCCTAGTGTGCAGCGCATAATACCAGTCTATGCAAGTGAAGCAGATATTATGTTAGCAATAGATAAATATTATGGCTATGAAATGTCAATTGACAACATAGTGAAGGAAATAGTAGATGAAGATATATCTAACAACTCTAGCATTACCAGCACCAATGCTTCACAATATAAACACCCAATTGTCAGACTAATTGATGCATTTCTAACAGATGCTGTAAAAATAGGGGCATCAGATGTGCATTTTGAGCCATGTGATTTCTTTCTACGTGTTCGATATCGCATTGATGGATCCATGATACAAAGATATAACCTAGATAAAGACATATGGGATGCAATGATAGTGCGTATTAAGGTAATAAGTGGTTTGGATATTGCAGAAAAACGTCATACTCAGGATGGTCGAATATCCATCTCAGTGTCAGCACGAAATATAGATCTACGCATATCTGTACAGCCAACCATACATGGTGAAAACTGTGTTATGCGCATACTTGACCCATCTACAGTTATAACAAATATCAACAAACTTGGCATAGATAAATTTAATGTAAAATTACTTAAGAATGCACTAATAAGACCTGAGGGAATTATTATAATTACAGGTCCAACAGGTAGTGGTAAAACTACTACATTATACTCATTAATTAGTGAAATTAATACTCTAGAAGTGAATATTATGTCCATGGAAGAACCAGTAGAGTATAAACTGCCAATTGCCCGTCAAAGCAACATATCGGAAGATGGTAGTGGCATGCATTTCGATGAAGCATTGCGTGGAGCAATGCGACAAGATCCAGATATTATCTTTATTGGTGAAGTGCGCGATGAAACAACTGCAAGACTAGCTATTAGAGCTGCAATGACTGGACATAAAGTTTTCACTTCACTACACACAAATAATGCACTATCTGCTGTATCAAGATTACGTGAATTAGGCGCAGAAACATCAAATATTGCCAATTCACTAACATGTGTAGCAGGACAAAGGCTAGTAAGAACTCTTTGTATACATTGCAAAAAACGCACAAAACTACTCAATAGTGACAAAAAAATTCTTGGAATTGATCTTAATGATAATCCATTGGTATATAAAAGAAATCCATTAGGCTGTGAGCATTGCAATCTTGGTTATAAAGGACGCACACTTGTATTAGAGGTTATATTTATTGATGAAGAATTACGCAAAATGATTGCAAAAAATGCAACTTACGACACAATTCATGCATATCTTAAAAACTCTGATAAGTTTATATCCATGAAAAAATCAGCTATTCAAAAATTACTCTTAGGAGATACTGATATAATAGAACTAAAGAAAAAAATAAATATTGCAGAGGATGAACTCTATAATATTGATGTAAAAAAAACAGCTAAAAAAAAACGTAAAATTAGCAGTAAAAAATCTTAAATCATATCAATTGGATTAAGTAACTTATCAAGAGTATTGCTGTCCAGAAATCCCAAAGCCAGTGCAGCATCTTTTAAAGAAATATTTTCATTGTAAGCCTTTTTTGCCACCATAGCAGCATTGTCATAACCTATTGCTGGACTAAGAGCTGTAACAAGCATTAGTGAGCCATGCAGTAACTGATTTATCCTTGCTTTTTTAGGCACAATTCCCTTAACACACCTAACACCAAAACTACACATTGCACCAGATATTAATTCAATAGATCTAAGTAAATTATATATCATTACAGGACGAAAAACATTAAGCTCAAGATGTCCACTGGCAGCACTAATAGTTATTACATGATTATTTCCCATAACTTGAGCACAAACCATGGTCATTGCCTCACACTGCGTTGGATTAATCTTCCCAGGCATTATCGAAGATCCGGGTTCATTCTCTGGCAATGCTATCTCCCCAATACCACACCTTGGGCCAGATGCAAGCACTCTAATATCATTAGCTATTTTAAGCAAACTAGCTGATAATACATTTAACACTCCACTGAGTTCCAATATTGCATCACTAGCTCCAATTGCCTCAAATTTATTTACAGCTGTAACAAATGGATATCCAGTTATCTCACGAATTTTTGTAATAAAAGCATTAGTAAATTCAGCTGAACAATTCACTCCAGTTCCAACAGCTGTACCACCTTGTGCAAGCTCATATAATGATGGAAGTGCCTTATTAATTCGTATCAAACCCTTATGAAGCTGCATTGCATAACCAGAGAACTCTTGGCCTAATGTTAATGGCATGGCATCTTGCATATGAGTTCTGCCAATTTTTATAATCCCAGAGAACTCAGTAACTTTATGCTCAAAAATATCAATTAGATTTTCTAATGCTGGTAACAAATTATTGTTTACTGCCAAAACTGCAGCAATATGCATAGCAGTTGGAAATGAATCATTTGAGGATTGTGATTTATTTACATGATCATTTGGATGAACTGGTTTTTTCAGACCCATTTCACCACCCATAATCTCAATTGCACGATTAGAAATTACCTCATTGAGATTCATATTGGTTTGAGTGCCAGAGCCAGTTTGCCATACTTTTAGTGGAAAATGCTCATTAAGCTTACCAGATATTATCTCCTCAGCAGCAACAGCTATAGCGGAAAATACTTCATTAGTTAACAATCCAAGCTTTAGATTAGCATGTGCAGCGGCAAATTTCTGCATTGCAAAGGCTTTAATAAACAATATAGGAAAAATATCACTACCTATATCACCAAAATTTAACAAAGATCTTTGTGTTTGTGCACCCCAGTACTTATCATTAGGTACTTTTTGCATGCCCAAACTATCACTTTCATTGCGAAATTTCATCATGAACCATGCTTAACAACACATGGCTTGAGCTGGACTCGAACCAGCGACACAAGGATTTTCAGTCCTTTGCTCTACCAACTGAGCTATCAAGCCATATCCAAGCAAAATGATAATAAAAAAATAGCATACTGTCTATATATTATTTTTCTAACATGCTACATAACTAAATTTTAAAACTTAAAACTATTTAGTAAATCAACCAACATCTAATAGCATAAGTATGCTATCAGGATTAACTAAATCACCTGGTTTAATTTTAATCTCATTTACTATTGCATCAACCTCAGCTTTTATAACATTCTCCATTTTCATAGCAGTTATAATACATAAAGTATCACCCACCATAACTCTATCACCTGGTGCAACCATAATAGCAGAAACCATACCATTAATAGGTGAAACTAGTAATGATGCATCACTATTCAATGGATTAAAGCTAGGCATTAAATGCATAAGTTCATTAACATGTTCTTCAAAAACCTCACATCTAATAGTAAATCCATGATGACGCATTATATATTTATTATTTTGGAGTTTAATATAAACATTTACCTTTTCATTATTAATATTACCATAAAAAATATTATCGCCAAACCACCAGTCAGTAGATAAAAATATTTTCTTCTCATCTAATTCAACAAGCAATCCATCTAAAATAGACAAAATCTTAACTTTACAAACATTATCACCATGTTTAATAAATAAATTACTACCAACAAACTCTTGTAAAAATTTAATATTAATATTCTCATTAGCAAGTCCAGTACTAACACTGCTAAAACCTCTCAAAGCATCTGATAAATAAATATATGCAGCAATAACCATCAAGGTACAAATTTCTTTATAATCAAGTTTATGCTCTTTGACACCACCTTCAAAGCATTCAGCAATAAAATTAGTGCTAAACTTCCCAGCACGAAAATTTTTATCTAAAAAAATTGCTGAAAGGAATTCAATATTAGTGCTTGGACCATCAAGAATGAAATTATCCAAAGCATTGGACATCTTATCAATAGCAGACATTCTATCTTTTCCATAAACACAAAGCTTGAGCAGCATTGCATCATAAAATGGAGTAACCATGTCACCTTCTTGTATGCCAGAATCAATTCTAATACCATCAATATCTGGCTCACGATATTTTAGTATCACGCCACCTGATGGCATGAAGTCTTTTTTAGGGATTTCTGCACAAATCCTTGACTCAATTGCCCAGCCATTAACACTTACATCTTTCTGTGTGAAATCAAGTGGAACATCAGCTGCCACTTGCACCATTAATTCTACAATATCAAGACCAGTAACCATTTCAGTTACTGTGTGCTCAACCTGAATTCTAGTATTCATCTCCAAAAAATAAAAATTTCCCCTTCTATCAAGCAAAAATTCAATAGTACCAGCAGAAAAATATTGTTCTTGTTTAAGCAGCTTAATACAAGATTTATACATAGACTTACGCAGCCTGTCATCCATTGCTATACTAGGAGCTTCCTCAATAATCTTTTGGTGCTTACGTTGTATTGAGCACTCTCTTTCACCCAAACAAACAACACCTCCATGCTTGTCGCATATAACCTGTATCTCTATATGACGCGGATCTTCAATGTATTTTTCTATAAAAATAGTCCCATCACCAAAACTTTTTAATGCCTCATTGGTTGCCAAATTATAATTCTGCACCATATCTTCAGTATTATAAACTACTCGCATACCTTTTCCACCACCACCTGCAGCAGCTTTAAGCATAACAGGAAAACCAATAGATTCAGCTATACTAACTGCATGTGCAGCACTAAACAGCTTGTCATTGAATCCTTTAATTACCGGCACTCCAGCTGCTTGTGCAGCCTTCTTAGCCTCAATTTTATCACCCATTTTTGAAATAATATGAGCACTTGGGCCAATAAAGATAATTTTTTTCTTTTCTAGCATTCTAACAAATGCTGCATTTTCTGCCAAAAAACCAAAACCAGGATGCACAGCACTGGCGCCAGATGCCTCAATTGCAGAAATAATCTTTGGCATATTGCAGTAACTTTCAGATGCAGCAGATGATCCTAAATATACACTTTCATCTGCCATTTTTCTATGCAAGGAATGCTCATCAGCATCAGAATAAACTGCAACAGATTTAATTTGCATTTTTTTCAATGTTTTAATTATTCGACAGGCTATTTCTCCACGATTAGCTACTAAAACTTTTTTCAACATATCAACCAACTACTAAAAATCAACTATAAAGCAGGCACATTAATTTCAAAACGTTTTTTAAACTCATTAATCTCACCTGTGCTCATACCAAGTTTCTCAAAATCAATGTTTTTATTTTTCAACAGATCACGCAACAAACAAAGCTCTTTTGCAGAAATAGTTACAGACTGCAGTTGATAATTCTCAAATGCATCATAAGTCATTGGTACCCACTTTTTGACTATATTGGTAATAACATTTGCATAATTCCTAATTTCTGATTGTGCACCTTGGCCAAGACGCAAACGAAGAAAGCGTAACAAATTATGAAGATCTATTTTCCAATACCATTGTGTATAAAAATTCAAACCAAGACCAATTCTAGCAAGCTCACGCGGCACACCATTATCAAGCATTTTTTGATAGCTCTCATAACTTCTCTTGGCATCTTCATTTATAATATCTAATGCCCAACTTGCTTTCTCTGCACTCATGCTACCTTCACGACACTGCAAATTGCTAGATGCCTGCTTGCCAATATCATTAGGTTCTGGAACAAAAAACTCATTATCAAGCACAGAGTAGCGTGCTGAATATTCATTGACATTAGCAGTACGATGCCTAACCCATTGGCGAGCAACGAAAATAGGCAGCTTCACATGCAACTTAATCTCACACATCTCAAAAGGACTCGTATGCTGATGCCGCATTAAAAAATTAATTAATGCTTTATCTTTATTGATCTGCTTTGTGCCTGATCCATAAGACACGCGAGCAGCTTGGACAATTGATGTATCATTGCCCATATAATCAACAACTCGCACAAAGCCATGATCAAGAACTGGAAAACTTTTATCCAGCAAATTATCCATAGCCTCAACACAAACACGACTCATAAAAAACCTATAAATTAATCAGCATGAACCAAAATTATTTTAGCAAAGACAATAAGCATAGCAATAAAACATAATGCCTTACTTTAATTTAATGAATAATTATACACTCATATACCATATGCACAATCCATAAAAATAACTCAACATACATTAATAGCATAATATAATTACAAAAATTCCTTATTTTAAATAACTAACTCAGCTTCAATAAACAAACCTTATAACTTTGAAAAATTTCTTGAAGCAATATGAGCGTGCATCAGATGCAATGTGAATTAATAAATCTACAATGGAGAAACATTCAGTATAGGTGCAATTTTCTCAATCATTCTACTTGCTATTGGCGCAGCCAAATAACCACCAGTAATTCTATCTTCATTGCATGTCTTTTTTGGGTCATCTACCATAACCAACAAAACATATTTTGGATCATCTATAGGAAACACACCTGCAAATGAAACTATACTAGAATCCTTGCTATATGTACCATCAACAATCTTATCAGCTGAACCTGTTTTACCGCCTATTTCATATCCAGGTGTCAAAGCACGCATACCTGTACCACGTTTAACTGCTAAACTAAATAAATACTTCATTGACTCTGATGTTGATTCAGCAAAAACCCTATGAAAAGATTGATTCTTTTTACCTTGTAACAAGGTAGCCTGATGCAAAACACCTCCGCCAATCACTGCAGCAATCCCTTCAAGCAAATGTATTGGGGTAACAGATATACCATGACCATATGAAACAGTAGCACGTGAAACCACATTCCACTTATCTCTTTTTGGCACAATTGGACTTGCTTTCTCATTAAGCTCTAATGATGTCTGTTGAAAAAAGCCAAGCTTATTTAAGTATGCATACTGATCATTAGGATTCATTTGCATAGTTATTAATACAGTGCCAATATTTGAAGAACGTAAAAAAATCTCATCAACACTCATAACACCAATATTAGTTTTATAATCTCTTATTGTGCGATCTGCAATCTTAAATGAATCACCAATATAAAACTCACTATTCAACTCCACAGCACCAATATCCAGCGCACTTGCTATAGCAAAACTCTTAAAAACAGAGCCCATTTCATACAAACCAAGGGAAAATCTATTAAAAACTTCATTTGGCCTACCACTAGAAGGCTTATTAATATCAAAATCTGGCAAGCTAACAGCAGATAAAATCTCACCTGTATCAACCTCCATTAAAAGGGATACACCACCAAATGCTTTATGCTTATGCATATACTCACTCAATATGCTATGCATTAAATATTGTAATCTTGTATCAATGCTTAATTGCAATGCTTTGTCTTTTACATCTTTATTTAAAAGGAAATTATCAAAATACCGCTCAACCCCAGCCAATCCATTGCCATCAGTATCAGTATAGCCTAAAATATGGGCAAATAATGAGTTATGTGGGTAAATCCTTTTAGCATCAGATTTCATATATATACCTGGCAAACCTAACTCCAAAATTTTTTGCTGCTCTTTTGGTACTAAATGCCTTTTCAACCAAACAAAACTTTTTTTATTTTGATGTAACAATTCACCAAGCAATTTACAATCCATATCGATTGCTATGGATAAAAACTGTGCAACCTGATCAATATCTCTTATTTGCTTAGGGTTTGCATACACAGAGGCTGTAGGAACATCAACTGCAAGCAAAACACCATTTCTATCAACTATATCCAATCTATTAGGATGCCAACCTGACGCAAAAACTGCCCTATTATTATAAGACTGTGGTTTAGAATAACCATATGATATTTCAAACAGTCTAATTATAAGAATAAAATAAGCTATAAAAATAGATATTATAACTATCAATAGACGAGATCTAGCCCTATCTAATAAATTGTCAACACCAACATCCCACATATCTAATTACACAACATTTGTAACTATAAACAGCATATTTATATCTACTATAAAATCTTAAGTAAACATTTATATAAAGCATGTGCACTAGTATAGAGCTTTACAAAAGATGACATAAGTTTAATACTTAATGATACTAAACTATCTAATTTCACAATATGCAACTTACACCAATAGAGATGTATGTTAAAAAATATAGACCAAATTCATCTTTTGATAAACACCAACAAGCTGTGTTTAAAAAAATGGTACAACTACAAAAAACTACGGAAATAGAAATAAATAGTAAACAAAATACACAACAAGGTTTTTATCTGTATGGCGATGTTGGCCGTGGTAAAACAATGATGACAAAGATGTATTTTAACTCATCAGTACTTGAAAAAAAAATCCATATGAACTTTCACACATTTATACAACTAATAAAAGACACTCTGAATAAAACTACTAATAAGCACAATAGCATTACAAATGCTATACACACAGTCATACCAGATGCAAAACTATTATTTTTAGATGAATTTTATCTTTCTAACTCTAAAGCAGATAAATTTCTATATAAAATCATCAACAGTATACTAAATCAAAACATAGTACTATTAATAACGTCTAATACACCGCCGGAATACATTGCGTTGCAATCAATATTAAATCTCATTAAACAAAAAATGATAATATGCATCCTGCAAGGTGAAAGAGACTATAGATCAACTTTTAGCTCATATAACAAAACTACATATTATTTAACAAAAAATACATCAATAAAAAAAATGCACCATATATTTAAAAGCATTATTAAAAACAATCAATACAGAAAAGATACTATTATTTCAAGAGGTAAAAAAATTACAGCTAGTAAGTATTGTAATGGCATTGCTTGGTTTTTTTTCCAACAATTATGCTGCAGAAAACTTGACACTGTAGATCATGAAGTTGTTGCCAAAAAATATAAAACAATTTTTCTTATTGATATACCAATCCTGACCAGCAAAAATCAATTTGATATCAAACGATTTAGCACATTAATAGACAAACTCTATGAGAACAGAACTAGGCTCATATGCCTTGCTGCTGCTATACCAGAAGAACTTTGTGACACTGAAGCACAAACACTAGAATTTAAAAGAACTATATCACGCCTTCATGCAATGCAAACAAAACGCTATGTATTTTCTGGCAATAGTAAAAAAAATCAAGAACAATGAAAAAGTAAAAATAAGGCAAATATTTTCATGTAATTAATACAGCTCAGCTCAATAGAATAAAAACTTCCAACAAAACAAAAACAATATCTAAAGTCTCAGTTTACTTTAAACAAAATGGCTGTTAACTTAAACAATAAAAAATCGTCATGACTGAAAGAATAATCAGCAAAACTGCAACATTAGATGACAATTCTCAAAACAATCTACATCGACCAAAACTTCTCAAAGAATTCACAGGACAATCTCAACTCAAAACAAATTTAAAAATTTTCATTACAGCTGCAAAGCAAAGAAGTGATGCATTAGATCATATTATTTTTTATGGTCCTGCTGGCTTTGGTAAAACCACACTTGCTGGCATTATAGCCAAAGAGCTTGGGGCAAACTTTAAACCAACTGCAGCACCACTGCTCACAAGGCCTTGCGATATAGCAGCTATCTTAACCAACCTGCAATGCAATGATGTATTATTTATAGATGAAATGCATAGACTAAGCAAAAATATAGAAGAAATCTTATATCCCGCAATGGAAAATGGACATCTTGACATTATGACTGGCAAAGGACCAGCAGCACGTATGGTACGCATTAGCATACCACAATTCACACTAATAGGAGCAACTACCAAAATTGGCACACTATCTAAACCATTACGTGATAGATTTGGCATATGTGCACAATTTGAACCATATTCAACCCAAGAGCTTATATTCATAATACATAAAGCTATACAGTCAATGCAAATTAGTATTGCAGATGAAGCAGCATTATTAATAGCACAATGCTCTAGGGGAACACCAAGAATTGCTATAAGATTAGCAAAACGTCTCAGAGATTTTATTCAAACCAATAATCAAAAATATGCCAACAAACAAGTTACTGTGGAGGTGTTGCAAAAACTTGGCATTGATGATTATGGGCTGGATCAATATGACAGAAGATATATGAAATTTATATCATTACACTATCTTAATACTCCAGTTGGAATTAATACTATTGCTGCTGCACTATCTGAAAATAAAGAAAACATAGAAGAAACAATTGAACCATACCTAATTGAAAAGGGGTTAATACACAAAACAGCACGAGGTCGAATTTTGAGCAACAATGGCAAAAAATATTGCATTTCTTCAATATTGTAATTAACTGCTGGCACAAAATTTATTTTAAATAAATTAAATATTACAGAAAATGATAGTTAATTTAATAAAAAAATATGCAAAAAAACAACACTTAATTTAACAAAATATAATCAATCTATGATTGAATTATAAACATATTGAACTACTTTAAATAGTGTTCTATTAATTTTTAATATAGTTGAATCCAATCTAAGGTAAATAATGCAAAAAAAAGATGTTTATCTAGTTGCAGGAAAAAGAACTGCTATAACAAATTTTTGCAGCTCTTTTAGCAAAACACCAGCACATCATTTAACAAAACATCTAATATCACACTTACTGCAAACATATTCTCTTGAAAAGAATGTCATAGATGAAATAATTATTGGTCAAGTTATAACTGCTGGCTGTGGACAAAATCCTGCAAGGCAGGCAGCTATTGAAGCTAATATAGATTTCTCCACAGCTGCTTGGACAATTAATCAAATGTGCGCATCTGGGTTAAAAAGTGTTATATTAGGCGCTCAATCCATTGCTAATACAGACAATAATTTAGTAATAGCTGGTGGACAGGAGAATATGAGTCTAGCACCACATGCACTTCATCTGCGTAGTCCACCAAGAATGGGGCATTTTAGCATGAAAGATCTTGTGCTTATTGATGGATTAATTGATGCTTTTGGCGAATATCACATGGGAGTAACAGCAGAAAATTTAGCCACAAAATATAATATAAGTAGAGAAGAACAAGATCAATTTGCACACAATTCACATATAAAAGCTGCTAAAGCCATTGGTAAATTTAGCAATGAAATACTACCCATAGAGGTAAGCACAAAAAAAGGTTATCAAACAATCAAAAATGATGAATTTATAAAACCTGATACCACTATACCAATATTAGCATCATTAAAAGCAGCATTTGTTGCCAATGGCACAGTGACAGCTGGTAATGCTGCTGGCATTAATGATGGTGCAGCATGTTTGTTGTTATCCAGCACTGAAGGTTGTAAAAAACACAATTTACAACCTAAGGCTAAAATAGTTTCTTATGCACAACATGGAGTTGATCCATCAATAATGGGTATAGGACCTGTTATAGCAAGTAGAAAAGCTCTGAAGAAAGCTAATTGGCAAGTGGATGATTTAGATCTAATAGAAATAAATGAAGCGTTTGCTGCACAAGTAATTGCAGTAAATAAAGAAATGAAATGGGATACTTCAAGACAAAATATTAATGGAGGGGCAATTGCCTTAGGACATCCAATTGGTGCATCTGGTTCACGCTGTTTAGTAACAGCAATGAATGAAATGGAGACTGAAAAATTAAGCAAATGCTTAATTACCCTGTGTGCTGGAGGTGGTATGGGTATTGCACTGTGTATTGAAAAAGTATAAATAAATAAAAAAATTAGCTATAGTCACTGCTGGCACTAGTGGGATGGGAGTTAGTATTGCAAAACTCTTAAAACAAAATAATTCATGTATTAAAGAAGTATAAATGGATAAAAATGAATAAAAAAAATTTAGCTATAATCACTGGTGGCACTAGTGGAATAGGGGCTAGTATTACAAAACTCTTAAAACAAAATAATTTTATAGCTATTGCAAACTATATGTATAACACTGCAGAAGCTGAAAATTTTTCAAAAAAAAATGACATTGAAATCTTTAAATGGGATGTTAGTAATTTTGAAGAATGTCAAAAGAATGTTCAAATTATTGAAAAAAAATATAACACAACAACATCAATTCTTATTAATAATGCTGGTATTACAAATGATAGAATGATGCACAAAATGACCATTGAAGAATGGGAGAGTACCATTAGGGTTAATTTATTTTCCTGCTTTAACATGAGCAGGGCTGTAATTCAACAAATGCGCAATAATGAATTTGGTAGAATAATTAACATATCATCTGTTAATGCATTATCTGGATGTGTTGGCCAGACTAACTATTCAGCTTCAAAGGCTGGAGTAATAGGATTTACAAAATCATTAGCATTAGAAAGCATTAACAAAGGAATTACTGTAAATGCAATTGCACCAGGATATACTGATACAGCAATGACAAAAAAAATGCCTGTAGAAATAATAGGAAAAATTAAAAATTTAATTCCCGCAAAACGACTTTGCAACCCTAAAGAGATTGCAGATACTATGCTGTTTTTAATTAATGCACCAGCAATTACTGGTGCTACAATTAATGTAAATGGTGGGCTATATATGCAGTAAATAGTAAAATTAAATATTTATATATAAATCTTTTATAAAAATGCCACGTTAAACACTACTAATATAGCTATAACTTACTATTGCAAATAGTAATAGCTATACAACTGTCTGTGTTAACTATTTTAACCTTACCAGTACTTATTATGTTGCCAGTGCCATCAACTATAATACTGCCTTTGTTAATGCATAAGGTGAATATATTAAATATAAAAAAAATTCTACAAAACAAGACATAATATTTTTTCAAGCAGCTGTAGTTAAGTTTCTTTTTTAGCACAGCATCAATATTTGTTGTGACATGCTTCAATATGCCAGCAATTACCCCTATGGTACTACTACTTACCATAAATGTTTTAAATATAACTGGATCTATATGTATACTATACAAAATACTTGTAAATGATACATTGCAAGATACAGAAGGGCAAATACAATAAGAAAAAGAGCATGCACAATTTCAATAAAAAATTAAAGAGTTTGCTAAGCTAGAATCAGAACTGCAAAATGAAAAGCAAGAAATAGCAACAAATACTTCAGTGCAAAATTCAGAGAATAATCAGCCTATCATTGCTGAAAATTCTAGATACTATAGCATAGCATAAACACATATCCCAGCAAAACTCTAAATTAGGAATCAATTTTAATAACCAAGTTTGCTTAAAAATATAGACATACCCAGTCACTCAGGCTAACATATTTTATAAAATCTTATTAAAATTGCAATGAATCCTGGAAAAAAACCTATACTAAAAAAAAAAATTAAGATACCTGCTGGAAATCACAAACCTATAAATACTGCAATTCAACCATTGAGAACAAAAGCTCACAAGTTACAAAAACCAGTAAATGCTACATATAGGAGACCAACTTATATTATTCCCAAATCAACAACTCCTATTGTGCAAACGGTTCCAGTTGTAACATTGCCAGCTGCCTCAAAACACAATGAAATTATCTTAACAAAAAAGAGGCTCTATTTCTCAAGTAAAAAGCTAAGCATTGCTATGCCATTCTTGCTGATTGTAATAATATCTATAGCACTGTATATAATTCTAAATATCTTTGCACAACTGCTTATGTTTTCATTAATTATTGTAGGAAATATCATAGCACTTGCAAATATTATCATGGAAAATGATTTAAAAAAAAATAATATTAACTCAAAACCTGCTTGTACTAGCTTAATACTTGGAGCATCATCAATTATTGTAAGCACAGTATGCCTGATTCTCCTTGCACCCACAACAACTCCTGTCTACATGTTCTCAATATTTGGGTCGCTAATATTGATAGGTGCTATAAATATTTACCTTGCTTTTGACTTCAAAAATTCTTTCAATGAGAAGATAGAAAATGAACAAATACAAAATCAAGAAACAAAATCAGAAGTTAGGGAAGAGGAAAGACCAAAAAGAAAAGATGATTCAGAGGATAAAGTAGTAGATAGCCGACCAAGTAATAAAATAAAAGATTCCAGCAGCCAGCAACATACCGACACTAAACTTATAGAACAGCACACTATATAAATAGTAATCTACAGCCGAATCAACAAATCAAACTTGCTATCTAATAGTATATTTAATTAAAAATATAAACAGAATAATTAACATAAAACATCAGTTATATACCAACATCTATTGATATAGTAATACACTTATATCATAATTATTAATTTACAATAAATTAAACCAATGATAAAATTAATAAATTAATTAAATATTTTGTATTAAATGCCTAGGAAATTAATCAGAATGCGCCAAAGATTGTCAACTGTATCACCTGCCTTCTTTGTCTTTCCACATATATATGCAACCAATTCAAATTCACTAACTTTTATTATAATTATAGCTATACTAACATTATTTCTACTTCTATCTGCACCTGCACTATTTCTAACCAACATTGCCTTAATGAATATAGGCATTGCTAGTATTATAAGCTCCATTGCAATTTCTGTGCATATACAACAGCATCATAAGGCAGTTCAAAAGCTTAATATTAAAAAAACAACCATTGATGAAATTAAGGCACATGATGTATCACAATTAGGAATGTTTGTTGGCTATTCTACCACTTTCTCAGCATTATTTTTCTTAATTCTTTTTAGCCTAGACGTATCTATACTATCAGTGATATTGCCAATTGTGATAGGAGCTGCAGGAATATATAGCACAATTCAATCTACAGAATTGAAATCTACGATTAATGAAAGAATAAACAAAATTATTGACAATGAAGAAAAATCTTTACAGAAAGCAGAACAGCCTGATGAAGCACAAACAAAAGATAGCGTGCAGGATAACAACAACAAAGAAATACCACCAAACAATGAGATAGTGCTGGACAAAAAAGAACAATTAGCCGAAGCTAAAGCTGAAGTTACAGTATAAATTTATAAAAATGTCACAAATATCTTTAACAATGCTTTTGATCACATTGATCAATGGCATATGTCTTGGAGAAAAAAATGAAATCAAAGATCAAATGTATGATATCATACATTTAATGTATTTAACCAACTGCTTTGACAGCTCAAACAATTTACAAGCTATAAGCTTAACCAATTCTACAAATGAACATAGAGACTCATTATTATTAGCAGTTAACAATGCACTACAAGCTGCAATAAAAGAAGAAAAAATATTTTCACCTATTGAGTTTCTTGCTCAACTGGAAATAGAAGCTCAAGCACAAGAACTGTCCATATATACAATACAAGAATTATTTGTTAATTGGGCAGGGTTACTATATTCACAAATTAACCAAAATAATGAGCAAATATTAGAAGAAAAAAATCTACAAATAGTAAAAAATATTGAACAAATAAGCAGTGTATTAGAGAGCTTTCAAATGACAGAAAAACAAACTTTACCAAAAACAGTAGAGAACAAAAATAGTTTAATATGGATTATGGGTGCAAGAAGATCAACCATGATAGAAAGAATTACATTCTTCAAAGAGCATGTGATAAATAACAGCATAATAAAATACTCACCATTTCTATTAACTGGAGAAAGAGAGTTATATGCTGAATTAGACAAACTACCAACAGAAACAATATGGGAAATGATTACTTATATGAAAAATTTAGCGGATAAACACAACATACCCTATGACAAAAATCAATCAACTATATTATATAAAACAAATCCTCCCAAAGGACGACTGGCTAACAAAACTTATCTGAATACCACTGGTGAACATAGGCTTACTGAAACAATTGCAATGATTGAAATATATCAAGAGATTGTAGGAGATAGTAATTATATCTTGATTAACACACCACAAAGCAAGGATGGACAAAGGTCAAACACATATACCACAACTATTGATGCAATGTCATTAACAGAAAAAACATTCCCAGAAACTAGTAGCATAGTAATAATTAGCAATCAACCACACATCTTACGCCAAACACATATAGTAAAAAATGTCATTAAAGGCAGTAATTTTATATCCAATAGTTGCGTTTATGGTATAGGGCCAAAATTAAAAACTAATCAAATAATACAAATAAAATCAACAATTACTGAAATAATGTCATTAATCTATCATAATAGCAAACAACTAAAGATTAGATAAATTGATTTACTGCTTGCTTATAGCAATATTTTGGTCAATTATGCTATGTAGAAAAATTTCAGCTACAAGTTTTTCATTCAAAGACAATGCTTGAAATTTTTCATCTATTCCATTTTTATCTTTTATGAACTCTATAGGCAGCACTACAAAAGTTTTATTCATGGTCAGGCTATTCTCAAGTCCAAGCTCAACTGCAATAGGCTGCTCAAAAGAACCTATAGTAGTCTCAATTGCCTTAGCCTCATGCAAAATCTCACCATTCATTCTGCTTATCAATAAGTCAAACATTACACGATCACCACAAAATGCCATATTGCCAAGATTTTCATTGCGATGATCAATAATTAAATCTAATGGATCCAAGTCAACATAATTAAGTATTTCCAATAATTCTATATTATATACCATATCATTATTAGCTGGATGCATAACTTTCTCTAAAGATGGATTTAATGGCATGTTAGATGGCAATCTAACAACTCTCTGCCCACCAATCTTCATGCCTATGCTAGCCAAATCTATTGCTTTACTAATTACGCCATGGCCAAGTTGTACTATTACTATTCCATTTCTCCTATGATGAAAAATGCGCTTTGGATTTTCCGTATAACCATAAAGAGACAGTTTGACTTTTTGTCCACAAAAAACCTTATTGCTAAAGCCAACAAAATTTTCATTAACATGCAAAGCAAATCCTGGAAATAAACTATCAACCACTCTATTATTTATAATCATACTTCTAGTATATTTATGTATTTCATCAAATACTATGGGTTGCAATACTTCAGTTCTTATTCTAGAAAAAAATGAGCTATTGGCATTGATGTTTTTTGTTATATTTAAATTAGCATTACAATGCAGTAAAAAGCTGAGCAAAAATAAAATTAGCACAATTAAAATAGAGCTTAGAATAAAAAAAATAATAAATTTTCTTAGCATTAATAGAGCAATTTGAATATGAAACTAGTATTAATTTATATCAAATACAGAAATTAAATAACAATTTTAATAAAAATATCTTTGTGTTTGTTGTTTTAATTTGATTAAAGTACAATTTATTATATATTATTAAATAATAATTAATTACATATTATTGACACAATGCATAAAAAATCAATGAAATTTAGAGCTTATATATTTCCAGCATCAATTATGCTTGGAATTGCACTTGCTATGGCAGAATCTATTTTAATGATAACACCACTGTCAATCTTCTTGCTTATTCCAAAAATTACTATCATAGCTTTTGCTGGTATAGGAGGCAGTATTTTAATTAACAAAACAATTGGCTATATTGATCAAAGATATGATGCAGAAAGACAAACAACAGAAAAAAAGCAGCCAAATAAACATATATCTTCTTATGTAATGACAGGTATTTTCTCTGCTGCTGCTGCAACTGTTGTAACATTTGTTTTTGTATCAGGATTGATGAATCTCATGGTAACAACTACTGCTGCATTTGGTTTTTTCAATGTAAGCTGCAGTGCAATAGAATGGGTGCGCGATATAGGATTTGTACAAAAATTGTTTTCTGCTAACAATCCAAGCAAACAACAAGATGAGGAAAAAACAACAATGCAGCAAAGTGAAAAAACACAAAAAAAGACAACAGCTGCAGAATCAACACAAGGAAATGAAACAACAACTATGACCAGCAATGCGCAAAGTGTGCCATTAAATGGTATGAGCATAGAACAAACACAAGCAGCAGCAATGACTGCTTAATAAAAATTATAAAAAAATATTGTATTCTATGAAAAATATTTGTAATATATAAAAAATTAAAAATATTTTTTATGAATGTTTGCTTTATTTCACTGACAATAAAATCAATTGTTGGGCTAATACTAGCAACTATAATAACCTTAGCCACACTATTAACAGTTGTTGTATCCATAATTGGAATAATTATATATATGCTATTTGCTACTACCATAACAATTACAACAGTAGTTTTTGGAATAATATCATTAAAGCAATTGTTAACTTTAACAAGCATATCCCTGCTATTAATAGTGCTAAAATATAAAAAATTAATAATTACAACTCAACACTAATATAAAATGACAGCAATGAACCTAATTATTGGAGACTTACTGGCAATCATAATCTTAACTGCAATAGCATTTACTGGTTTCAAACTATTGCCAATTGAAATATTTGCAATACTTGCAATTGTTGCCTTAGCTTCACTGATCTTTATGACTGTAAGCATATTCCCAGTAATAACAATTGCATTATCATCTATTACAATTTTTAAAACTGGTCCAATAGTACAAATAGTAGCATCAATACTAGGAGTCATAACACTTAAAAGCAAATTATTGCCCTATTTAATGGAAAAATCTAACTTAACTGCAAATTTGCACAATAATACTGGCATAAAAAAACATATTACAAACATACTTGAGCTTATATTCTGTTCAATTACTGTAACTTGTATCATCTTTCTTCTTCCATTAACAATATCAGCAATTGTGTCTCATGTTGCAATATTTTTAGGCATTGCCATACTTACTGATTCAGTAGTTAGACTTATATCACAACACATACAACCCATAGAAACAACAAAAGAAAACACAGCTCCAATAATTGAAAAAGATGAACCAGAGCATCTGCCTATACAAGAAGATGGTGTGCCTAAAACAATATCAAAACAAGACAATGAAACAAAAAGCATGGCTAGTGATACGCAAAGTTCACTTGAATCAGATCGGCAAACACAAACAACAGACCAATCAAATTTAGATAATAAACAATCCAATCTGCCACAAAGCAAAATATCTGATATTAAGCAAGATTTATCAATACAAAAAAATGCTACAGAACCTATTATATAAACAACTATTTGCACTTTTTTTAGAGCATGCTTATACTAAACAAAATATTTAAACACTACATATGCGCTATACCGTACTCTCAAAACAAGAAAAGACATCAATGCTATCAGAGATGAACATTGAAAATGTTGATACATTTTATGGCAATATGTATAAATTAATTAACAATGAACAAATAAAAATCCCTAACCATAAAAGTGAGATAGAAGTAGAAAGTATTCTATATAACATGGCCATGAAAAACCTTCCTGCATCAAAAGCTCATTGCTTTTTAGGTGCAGGTTGCTACAATCATCACATACCAGCAGCAGTTGAAAGTATTATAGGACGATCAGAATTCCTCACATCCTATACTCCTTATCAGCCAGAAATTAGCCAAGGAACATTAAAAGCAATGTTTGAATTTCAAACATCTATAAGCAGAATAGTGGGAATGGATATATCCAATTCATCATATTATGATGGTGCAAACTCACTAGCCAGTGCAATAACAATGTCTAAGTCTATTAACAAAAAAAACTCTGCTGTTATAGCAAATACTATACATCCAGATTATATTGAAGTTGCCAAAAACTATGGGCATAGCATATGCTCAATGAAAAATCCTGAAAAACAAAATATCTCTTGTATTATAGTACAATATCCAGATTTTCATGGTTCAATACCTAACCTTAAAAATATTCGTAAAATTGCAGATGAACATTCAGCTTTAATGATAGTGGTTGTGAATGAAATTATTGCCCTAGGATTATTACCACCACCAATTGAGGCTGATATAGTTTGTGGCGATGCATCATCAATTGGCATAAGAAATAACTTTGGTGGGCCACATCTTGGAATTCTAGCATGCAAAAAACAATATATTCGCAAAATATCTGGCAGATTGTGTGGTGAAACAAAAGATCGAATTGGCAATACTGCATACACACTCACGCTATCAACTCGCGAACAACATATTAAGCGTGAAAAGGCTAATTCCAACATATGTACCAATCAAGCACTTTCAGCAATTGCATTCACAGTACATATAAGCCTCCTAGGGGAGCATGGATTCAAAAAATTAGCAAATATAAACCATGAGAAAGCATGTATATTGGCAGATGAACTAGAAAAAATACCTGGGATATCAGTAAAAAATACTTCTTTTTTTAATGAATTTGTTGCTGAGCTACCAACTACAAATGTTAAACTCTTGATAAAAAAATTCATAAAAAAAAATATAATAGCTGGATATCCCATTGCCAGTGACAGGATCTTGTTAGCTGCAACAGAACTAACAACCAATCAGAACATTAGAGTATTTTGCAAAGCACTAAGAAATAAATTTAACTAATTTTCAACCCTATCAACATAAAACTGTATTAGTCATTTTAAAATCATAAATTCTTTTAATTGAGATACCTAGTCTATTTATATGCTGTTTTAACCAGCCTTTCTCTTATCTAGTGAGTTATTTCTATCAACTTCACCAACATATAACTGTCTTGGTCTGTGTATTTTAAACTCAGGATCCATCATAAGCTCTTTTAATTGAGATACCCAGCCTATCATTCTTGACAACACAAAAATACATGTAAACATATTACTAGGTATCTTTAAAGCACTTAACAATATTCCGGAATAAAAATCTACATTTGGATAAAGATGCCTAGAGGCGAAATAATCACTGCTTAAAGCCTTTTTTTCTAATGCTTTAGCTATCTTAAAAAGTTTACTATTACTTTCACTGTGCATTAATTCCAAAATCTTATGACATTCCTTTTTAATAATTATGGCTCTAGGGTCAAAATTCTTATAAACACGATGACCAAACCCCATCAGCCTTACACCATCTTTACGATTCTCTACCTTATCTATAAAGTTATTAACATTATCAACTGAACCAATTGACTGCAACATCTTTATAACATGCTCATTTGCACCACCATGTGCACTGCCCCACAGTGCTGCTATGCCAGCAGCAAAGCAGGCTATTGGATGTGCATATGTTGAAGCAACTATTCTAACAGTTGAGGTTGATGCATTCTGCCCATGATCAGCATGCAAAATCATTAATACCTCTATAGCTTTTTTTACTTCTGGAGAAAAAAAAAGACTATTTTCAAAACCAAAAAACATCATATGTATAAAATTATCTAAATAACCAAGCTCAAAATTTGGTCGTACAGGTTCTAGACCAATAGATCTCCGGTATATAGTAGCAACCACCATAGAAATATGTGCTAAAACAAATGCAGCTAAATCATAGTACAGATTGTTATCATTATGATAATTATTATTGACATTACTATAATGAATAGTTGACAAAAAAAAAGCTGAACCTAGCATAGCCATAGGATGAGTATTGCTATCTATATTGGATACAATACTGTTTATATTATGGTAGTGACTATATACATTTGCTATATCAGATTCCATTAAACTAATCTCAGAATTATTAGGTAATTCACCCATAAGCAACAAGTGACATACATCTAGGAAGCTGTTATTTTCCGCTAAGTCTGACACATTATATCCACGATAACGCAAAATGCCTTGCTCTCCATCAACATATGTTAAACTTGAATGACATGATGCAGTTGAAACAAAACCAAAGTCATATGTATATACTCCTAGCTTCTCATATAAATGCTCAACATCTACCACAGAAGGACCACAAGATCCATGATATAAAGGCATTTCATAAGTCTTACCCTCAAGAGTAACCTGCATCTTTTTATGCATAACTAAAACCTTTATTAAAAATATTCCATAAATTAAGAATATTAATTAAATATACTAATATAAAATTTCTTAATTATTAACTTAATAATTAAATCCTTAAAGAATTACTAACGTGATTACTGATGGCACTACTTGATATAAAACTACACTCCTCATGATTGTGATTGACAATCCCACTACCATCAAAATCCTGCAAAGATCTCTCAATGTTGGCTACAGATTCTTCTGACATTCCATCAACATAAAATATATTATCTCGAACAACAGCTGGATAATATAACCTTTCACCCTTGACATTATCAGTATAAAAACCAACCTCAAAAGATTCTTTCTTTGATGGTTGACATAAAACATTATGATAATCCATCAAAAACATTTTTAATATACTAATATGATCATCTTTTGCACTAAGCATAATTTTTACACCATTGGCTTTAGAGCCATCTTTGGAGCTATGCAAACGCTTTTTAGCTAAATGAGTAGATAAGGCATATGCATTGTGCGCTGGTATAGTAGTATCTCTAAGTCCATGTAAAACAGAAATAGGGCTTTTAATATTCATTGCCTCACTATCAGACCAGTCAGAAACATGGGAAATAAAAAAACTAGCTATAAATTCAACAATACCTAACAAAAAATTAACTAACAAATTGTGTGCCCTTGAGCCTAATAAGCCAAATTTCTCCAATGAAAGTTTGATTACAGAAATAAAAGTTGTCAAAAAAACAACATTATAAAACCTAACCTTACAATTAAACTCAGCTTGCCTAACAAAGCTAGATGCTATCTTGCTGCCTAAGGAATAACCTAAAACAATTGTATTACTTGGATCTAAATTATATCTAGATTTATCAAATAGCTCATGTGCTAATGCTCCTAGGTAACGTTGTATATCACCACTTTTTGGTGCTTCTGACCCACTTTTGGACATGACACCATACCCCTTAATCTCTGGCAATATTATATTATAATCTTTTGCTAAAAGAGACATTGGTCCAGCAAAATTGAAATTAGATCCTACATTTCCATGAAATGCTATTATTGTTTTCTTCATTGGATCAAACTCTTTACTTCGTACAACGTGAATTTCCTTATTACCAACTGTGAAGAATTCATGTGCAAATAATTCATCTAAATCTAAACTGATCATATACTCATTTGCTTCTCTCACCATCTCTAGGTAGGCCAAATCATTACCAACAAAATCACTCTGTGCTTTTCTAATTGCTGTGGTAAAGCTTAAATTCCTATACTCTTCACTATCAAGTGGAGTGTTGTCATAAAATACCATTCTATCTTGTTTTATGCGTGCAAAATGTAAGCCTCTAAGAGCTAATCCAGGTATGCTAAAAGCAGTCATAACAGTAAGTAATGGCACAACAACCAACATGCATACAGCAACACAAAAAACAAAAAACAAATCACTTAATGTTGTTTTTATCTCAAGATAAATCTCTTGAATTTTGGCAAATGCTGTTTCTAAAAATGGAAAAGTATTACCAATCTTTTGGAGCATAATAAATTTATTTAATTTTTAATAAAAATTTTACTAGAAAATGACATATATTACAATATATAAACACAAAATAACTCATTGTAAACAATGATTATGGTTATTATAATTATCTGTAATTAACAATGTAATTTCATACAAAATGAAAAAATGGGTAAAAATTGTTGCTATTGCAAGTTCTGTTGCATTTCTATCCTCTATAGCATCTTCATCGCTATTAAACTTTACTCAAAATAAAAATGACACAGTTGCCAAAATAGGTAGCAGTAAAATTACATCAAAAGAATATAATGGTATGTATCAACGTGAATTAGCCAGAATACAGCAAGCAATTGGACAAAACTTAACAGAAGAACAAATTCAAATGTTAAAAATCAAACAAAATATAATGAATCAGCTTATATGGCATAAAATGCTAGGTGAGTTTATTAATAAAGAAAAGCTAAAAGTTGACAAACAAATACTCTTTGAACAAATTGCTAAAATTCCTTATTTTCTTGACAAAGATGGAAAGTTTAATCAACAAAACTTTCATGATATTCTGCATGCAAATGGAATGTCGGAAGATGAATATCTAAAAATGCTTTCTGAAGATGTGATCTCCAATATTATTATAGAATCACTAATGAGATACAAACCTAAAGAAAATTATGTATTAAACCAACTTTTTCAACATAAACATGAATCAAGAATTGCTGATATTATAACCATACAAAGCATCAAACCAGATGAAAAATATCAATCAAATGAAAAAGAAATATTGGAATTTTTCAACAATAATAAAGAAAAAATGCAATCACCGGAATATAGAAAGATAGAGTATGTAGTTGTAGATGCATCTAATTATCCAAGTGACAAAATAAAAATTTCAGATGATGAGGTAGAAAAAGAATTCCAGCTCAATATTGATTCTTATACCAGCAATCCAAAAAAAAATATAATTAGCATTGTTTTTAATACACAAGATGATGCAGACAAATTCCTGCAAGAGGTCAAAAGTAATAATTTTAACTCAGCTCTAGCAAAACTTGATGATAATAATGCTGTGGAAATTACAAAGCTAAACGATGTCACAACAAATGAGTTACCATCTCCTGTTGGAGAAGTTGTCAACAGCTTAAATGAAGGTGAAATCAGTGCTGTAACAAAAAGTGCACTTGGATGGCATGTGATAAAAGTTGAAAAAAGCAAAAATCTAAATGAAGAGACAAGTGCACAAATTAAGCAAGATATAAAAAAATATCTTATAGACAAACATAAAATAGATAGAATGCTTAATATTGTTGAAACTATAGAAAACAATATAAATGCTGGTGATGATATGGCAACTATAGCAAAAGATCATAATCTCACTCTTAGCAATACTACACTGTTTACAATACAAAATGCAGCCATGCATCCTGGTATTAAAGATTTAATTGCAGATGAACCAAGCATAATAGCTAAAATATTTAGCCTAAAAATTAATGAGTATGCTGTAATTAATATTGGCGATGATGACAAATATCTCATCTTTAAGATCAGTGAAATCATGCCTAGCAAGCAAAAAAGCTTAGAAGAAGCAAGGGATGATATTGTAAATTCATTGCGTATTGATCATGCACATCATGCAACACTGAAAATTGCTAGCAATGTAGTAGAGGAAATTAAAAATGGTCAAAAAAACATAGATATTAAAAATGTAAGCATAAAAGAAATGGTGCAAATATATCGAGCAGATGTAGCAAAAAGCATTAACCCAACACAACAATATTCAACAGCATTTGTAAAAGAAATTTTTGCAACAAACATTAATCACATAACCAAACCATATGAACATGAAAACACTATGGTATTAGCACATGTGAAAAAAATAAAACCAGTAGGCAAAGATCTAACAATAGAAGAAAGTGATATATTAAATAAATTCCAATATACCATATCTAACTTAGCACAAGAGGACATGTATAAAAATATGAGGGATAATCTGAAGGTTGTAATGCACAAACTACCCTCAACTATTCTTGACAAATAATGAATACAAATGTAGTTATAATAGGTTGTGGATTAAATGGTTTGTTGTTAGCAAAAAGCTTAGAAGCTCACGATATTAACACAACTATCATAGAACATGGAGAGATTAATGCTACAATAAATGATAACCGATGTATTGCTTTATCACATCAAGCATATCAAATGCTCCTATATCTAAATGTATTTTCTAATTCCATAAAAAACAAACATGGAGTAATAAATGATATATATATAAGCTGTGCAAATTCTTTAGTGCATTATAACAACAAAGAAATTAACAAAGGCAAACATCCTCTGGGATACACAATATCATATACAGTGCTAAAAAAAATGCTTCTGGATTCTGTACTATCATCTAAGAAAATAACAATATTGCAAAAAACAACCTACACCAAAATACAGATTAACTCATCTATGGCTGTTATAAGCACATCAAATAATTTAACTATCAGGACACCACTAATTGTATGTGCAGAAGGAAAAAATTCTAAGCTACAAAATGCAGTTAACATTGGAAGTTATATTTTTGATTATAGACAATTATGCATAACCTTCCATATTGTGCACACTCAACCAAACAACAACATGTCATTTGAACGTTTTGGATCTGATATGCCATTTGCATTACTGCCAACTGCAAAT
Source organism: Candidatus Xenohaliotis californiensis (assembly GCF_963930935.1). Lineage (NCBI taxonomy): Bacteria > Pseudomonadati > Pseudomonadota > Alphaproteobacteria > Rickettsiales > Anaplasmataceae > Candidatus Xenohaliotis > Candidatus Xenohaliotis californiensis. The sequence continues at coordinate 35,585 of NZ_CAWVOK010000003.1, read as the reverse complement.
AAATTTGAATCATCATTGATACTTCTTGTGCCAAAAAATTGTAATCAAGATATAGCAAATATGAATGAGCAACTAACCATAGAATTAGTTAATAAAATAATACCAAGACCATTGGGCACTGCGTTAAAGAGTATGAAAAAAAACTGCTTTCCTTTAACTTTAAATATAGCAAAAAAATATTATAAAAAACGCATTGTACTTGCTGGAGATGCACTACATGGAATACACCCTGTAACTGGACAAGGGTTTAATATTGCAACACAGGATACTCTAAGCTTAGTGACCATATTAAGAGAGGCTTTAGATAATGGGATTGATATTGGCTCTGTGGAAGTTTTATCAAAATTTTACAAAAACAGAAGAATAAATAATGCTGCAATCATACATTACACAGACAAAATGGTTAGAACATTTTCAGGTAAAAAACAAAAAATACTACTTCAACAGCTAGTTGCCAATAGTTTAAATATTCTTAACAAAAGCACTGATGTCAAGGCAAAAATTGTAAGCATCATTAATGCTGCTTATTAGCTGATCTTGTTGACTTGTGCATCTCATTATTTTTAATATTTTTTTTTGACTTTTCAATTCCTATATCATTTTTACGGAAAACATCAAAAAAATTACGCAGTATGCCGGGGACAAAAACAGATAATGGATTCACGCTAAGCACTGGCTGTTTTACACTGCCTTTAATAGAATAGTCTATGCCTATTACACCACCTCTACCACCAGCCATTATCCCACCAATTACTGGCACTTGAGCCATTATTGAATTAATGCCATAAGCTGGCAACAAGGAACCATTAAAATCTATTTGATTAGATTCAAGATTAGTGACACCATTAAATGTTACACCAATAAATGGACCATACATAACGCCATTTTTTATCTGTACAATGCTATCATTATACATAAATTTAGCATGCATGTGTTCAAACTCAATTATTTTTTGATTAGGCTTTTTGTTTATTTTTTTACGTACTACTGCTAATGACTTATCAGCAGACAATGCATCAGAAAGCAATCCACCTTTTTTTATGTGAAGATCTGTAGCTGATAACTTGCCCAACATTTTCTCATTGCCATGCAAGAATTTATCTATACAGAACATAGCCTTGCCTTTTTGAATAAACCCTCCCATACCTAATGCATCAGCTAATAAATTTACATGACTTGTCTTACCACACAACCTTTCACCATCATAGCCAGCTGCAATATTACCATTATCAAAAAAGGTATTAAAATCAAGCCATTCACATCTATAAGTGCTACATTTACTTTCCAGAGAAAAATCATACAGCATTATATCTTTGTACATAAGAAGATTGTCTATATTAATCAACATCTCAACATTATTATCATTCGATTTTTTACTATTCAAACTGCGAAACCACTTATCAATCCTGCCATCAAAATTTTTAGCATTTAACTGCAAAGATAGCTTATCACCTCCCTTATCTGCCAATAAAAACTCAAAGTCATATTGCTTTGATTTCTTTGAAAAAATGTTAAATAAATATTCACTATGATCAAAATAGAAAAATCCCTCTTTCACCCAAAGCTCAATTGCATTACTAGTATAGCTGCCTGATCCTAATGTTACCTTATTGTTATCTGCTATAGCAGCAAACTTTAATAATGCAGAATCACCCTTCTTTTTATTTACATTAAGATGAATAAATTCTATATCTGAATTTAAAAAATCAATACTACCATCAATTTTAAAACCTTTATTATTAATATCATGCATAGCTAAATTAAGATTAGCATTACCATCCAAATAGGCAAAAGATCTTGCAAAATTAGAGACAATAGGAATTTTCAAGACTTCTGCATTAGACAATTGTGAGTTAAAATTCAACTTGTTACCAGCATTATTAGCAAAAAATTTAAAATTAACTTTATCATTAGCCAATATTGCAGATCCATCAATTTCTACTTCTGTTGGACTAGCATTAACAGTAATATTTCCATTACTAACATTAAGTGGATCAATAAAATTGCTAATAGCAATGCCAGTAAAACTAGTCTTAAGGCCAAACCACAACTCATCATATCTATCAATAGGCAAGGATAGTGAAAAATCACCTTCAGAAAATCCTTCAGCTCTGCTCAGCATATGCTTATACTGAAAGTCACTATTGCTACTATAATTAAGTAATGCTTGTGAGATATTTGCAGCATTGCCATTAAAAACACATGATAGCTCTAACACAGGTTCACTGTGATCATCAACACTAATTACGCCACTTACATTTGCATCATCTATAGCTGCAGAATCAACATTAACCAAAGAGCTGCCATAATGCATAGAGTATTGTCCTTTCATTTTTTTAACAATCATACTTGCATTGTTAAATTCTAAATTTAACACAGAATCTAAAAAATCTACTCTAAAATGTAAATCATTAACAGTATAGTCACCATTGCGCCAATCAGTATATCCTAAATCAATTGATAAAATAGCATCCTCTATTACTGATTTACTAAGATGGCCGTCTAGCCATTTATGTAAATCAACAAGCAGTGGTTTAGGCATATATCTATACAACTTAGCAAGTGTTGTATTTTTACATTGTATATCAAACAAAAACTGATATTTATTAAAATCTAGAATACCAGAAATAGCCCCCTCAGTGCCACTGGAAAGAAAATTGGCAATATTAACAATAACTATTCCATTATTGACAATGTCAGCACTAACTCTACCATTAGAAATTGACTCAACTCCAAGCCAAGAAAATATCTTAATGTCATCTGTATTTATACCATTAGCATCAAGATGTATGTGTGGCATATTGTAAGCATCAGAATATTCAAAAGATAATACCAATTTCTTAGCATCAAAATGCCCTGAATAATCAGTATTAAGAAACTTTTTATACAAATCACTATCAAAATTTTCACCAACAATGGAGAATTTATTTAAACCAAAATCACCCATATAAGAATTTATATTCAGGGTTAAGCCATGAAAATCTGCATTAGCAAAAAGAAAACGTCTATTATCCCTAACCAAAGAAGTAACATTAATACCAGAAAAACACTCAGTAGAAGTAGAAAAACATAACTGAGATAGTGCACCCTTAAACTTATTTACCTCAGCAGAGTTGAAATAAGAATTGAAAGAATCCAGAGAGTCTTTCAAAAATGTCCCTGTCCAAAAAATTGTAGAAGGAATTGCACTTAGGGCAAAATTACTGCTATCCTCCATACTATCATTATTTATTATAATTTTATTAATAGTAACAGCATTTATGCTTGGCTTGCCAAGAAATAAACTTAACAATGAAACATGCATTAATACTGTATCTACTTTAGCAAGCTCTTTGTCTGCTTTGAGAATTTTAATATTATCAAGCTTTATTCTAAAGCCAGTACGTTTTATGCTAACAAATGGCAAAAGAGAAACTCTTTCAATTACCACTTCTTTACTGCCCAGCACTGTGCCAGCTACCTTGGATAAATAATAGTTAATAGGTAAATTGTCGTGCCTGACAAGAAAAATACCTACTGCAGATAAAACAAAAACTAAAATCAACAGAAGCAAGATAGCAATAGTTTTATGTATAATACTAAGAGTTTTAATAAGCATTTAATCAATTCAAATATGTAGCAAAGCTGCAACAGCAGTGCCAAATTATAATTATCTCAATACAATTATATATTGTAGCATATACTATAATAATGGATTAATGAGATAAGATAAACAAATAACCAGCAATAATAACTGTTAGAAAATAATTAAGCAAATATTAAATGAGGATAAAAACGTTAAAACTCTATTAATAGGGGCACTCAAGTGTTATTTTTTTTCAATGTCCCACAACTTATGCTATTGACATTATATGATTACTGTATAAAAATGAAAGCACACTGAAGTCCATAATAAACAAATAAGAGGTTCTTTGAAATGTTAAAAAATAAGTTATCTAAACGTATACCAACAGTTCTTGCTGCAGCTGTACTTCCACTAAAACTGTTTGCAATGGGTGATCATTTTTATGTTGGCGTTAATGGTATGGTTAACTATATCCCAGAGGATGATTTTAAATATAGCACTTGGGAAGTAACAAACAATAGCAACACATATTCATTAACTGGAAAAACATTTAAAAATAAATCAAAATATGGCTTTTCTGGTTCTGTTGCTGGTGGTCGTATGTTTGAAAATTACATGCAGTTTGAAGTTGAAGCTGGTGTTGATATGTCAGCCAAACTTAAAGCTAAAAATAATCCAATTACTCCTCTTTCTAGCCATGCTGCTGGTGCTGGTGTTGCTGGTGATGAGAACATGCTTACTAAAGACAGTGTTGTCATTGATCAAGAAATGCTTAAAACTAATGTATTCTATGGCTTAGTTAATGCTTACTTCAACTTTGACATGCAAGGTTCATTCATGCCATTTGTTGGTGTTGGTGCTGGTGTAGCTCATTATAAATTAGATTTTGATGAATCTTCCTTTGGCACTAAAACAGAATTATTTAGTAACAATCTTATTAGTGCAAAGCTAAGTAATTATGAGCTTGACAAAATTATGCAAGAAACTGACAAAAATTCCATTATTTTCCAAGCTTCTGCTGGTGCTAACATGATGGTTGGTGATTCATTCTTACTTGGTGCTGGTTATAGATTCCTTAGCAGCCCAGGTGAAATTGACACTGAGCAAGACAAAGATTCATCAGGTGGTAGCTCATCTAACAAAGTTAAACATCACTATATGAGACACAATCTCATTGTAAATGCTAAATTCTTGATGTAAAATAGAAAACTTTTAGCATTAGATTTAAAATCAATTATTGGCCATTCTGTAAAAAGAATGGCCTTTATAATTTTATACTATAGGAGAGTTCAATGAAAAAAAAGATACAACAACTAGCTGCCCTATTTACAACTACATTAGCAATTTCTACAAATGCAACTGCATATTCTTATATGAATATAGGCGGCTCTTTTTTATACACATTTGAGGAAAACTATAAAATTAATTTTGGCACCAATGTTAAAACACTTATGCAATCTGGTGACCATGGCATTGGTGGTTATATATCACTTGGTTCTATGGCCGACTATGGTGCTGGATATGAATTAGAGCTTGGTTTTACTAAAATTGATGACATCAAAAACCCAAAACAACAAGAACTTCTTTCTGTGCATGGACCATATGCATTTGTAAATTATTTTGCATTGCTTAGTAAAAATGGAGCATTAAAGCCATATCTTGGCATAGGTGCTGGTATTACTAGGTTAAAAATGGATGACACTAATGCTGATTCAAGCATTAAAAATGAAGATATCAATGGTAGCACAATTATGGAGTTAGTCATTGGGGAAAAATATAGCAATGTTTTTGTCTACCAAGGTGTGTTTGGTGTTAATTTTATCACCAGCTCGCACTCAATGGTTAACATAGATTATCGCTACAAAACATCTGCAAAGCCAGCCACTTTTAGCAAAGAGCCAGATGCAAATGTTGAGTATGCATACAGAGTACATGGATTAAATATGGGAATAAAAATAATATTCTAACCAAACTCTTTATTTATCTTATCAACTATATCCTGTGGTGGATCTTGACCCCAACCAGAGTACAAAACCTTACCATAATCCGCCACATCAAGTGATCCACCCTGTGTCTTACGCAAAAATATCTGTAACTTAGGGCGATCAACTAATACATAATGCCATGCAGATTTCTCACCATCCTTACCTCTAACCAAATAGACTAAATCACTCTTGCTACTCTTTAACCTATCTTTAAATGAATCATTAAACTTTTTACTCTTTTCAGTTGTTATATCACGCTTCACTTTTTTCTCAGCAAATGTTTTCTTTTCTTCTTTGTCAAAGGATGGTTTAGTTTTAGGTCTTTTTGCAAAATCATTAGTAAACTTCTTCTTTGGTGTGGCTGTGGCACTAGAATCAGGCCTACCTGAATCTAAAGATGAATTGCTACCACTGTCTGTTGACTTAGGCTTTTTTTTATTAATTGGACTATTTGCAACAGCCATCTGTGCACGCTTCATAGCCTCAAGCTTTCTTTGCTTCTTTTTTGCTTCATACTGACGCTTTTCAAGCAATTCTTTAAGGAAATTTATGATACTATTTAAGCTTAACATTATTGTAATTAAGAAGTATAAAATTATATAATAATCATATTAAATGCACTGGAATTGTCAACATTGCCATACAAAATGAAAAAAATAATTATTCTAACCGGACCTACAGCAAGTGGTAAATCAAAAATTGCAGAAAATTTGCACAATTTGCACAGTAAGGGCATATCAATAATCAATGCTGACTCAAAACAAGTGTACAAACAAATACCAATACTAACATCTCAACCACTAACAACAAAAAATTATAAATTATATGGGTATATAGATGTTAATCAGTGCTATTCAGTTGCAATATGGTTGCAAGATATAGAAAAAACCATAGAACAAGCCATAGTGGCAGAAAAAATCCCTCTAGTTGTAGGAGGAAGTGGTATGTATATATCAACTCTAATCAATGGTTTGAGTTATTCAGATGGTATATCAAAATTTAACAAAAAAACCTTCATAGATAAGCATTGCAATAAATCTACAGAAATTTTATATAAAAAATTAAGCACTATAGATCCAGCTGCAGCAGCAAAAATACATCCAAATGATACTTATAGAATACAGCATGCCCTTTTTGTAAAAACAACTATTGGCCAATCAATAACATCAATCAATCAACATCGCAAGCAACCAAATAGTAGTTGGATGTTCAAAATATATAGCACAATGCCTTCAAGAGAAAAATTATACCATAATATTGATCAAAGAGTATTAAAATTCTTTGATATAGGCGTTATAAAGGAAGTACATAATCTATTAAGTACAAATATTAGCAATGAAGCCAAACAATCAATTGGTTTTCAAGAAATAAAAAAGTATTTAGAAAAAAAAATTAGCATAGATAATGCAATTGCATTAATGCAACAAAAAACACGTAATTATGCCAAAAGGCAGATTACTTGGATCAAAAACCAGCTAACAAATGCAGAAATAGTAGAAAATGCAAATATGATAGATATTAAATAATATCAATATGGGCATACACATAAGGTTCTTTATTAATTTCACTTCTACAAACAGCACGAATAGCTAACTTTATTACCTTTATAGCATTTTCAGTATTATGTGGTTTACGTTTTACCATGCTACTCTCAATTTCATGAGTTATTTTATGAAAAATGTCAGCATCCTTGCTTCTATCAAGCACTCCTGGTGCTATAACACTTGGTGTTTTTATTAAATCCATTGAACTGCTAAGCACAACCGATGCAAACACAACCCCAGCAACAGACATAATGCGACGCATTCTCATAACATCTTCTTCAGGATGCAGCAACATATTCATATCTACACCAAAATAACCTATTTGAACCTGACCAACAACCTCTGGCTTTCCCGGAGATAGATTTAACACACAACCATTATGCAACTTGATAACTTCTTTAATGCCATGATTTTCAGCCATTTTCTGATGCTCAAGAATATGTATGTGTTCACCATGTACAGGAACAAGAATATTTGGTTTAATAATATCATACATTGCTTTCAACTCATCCTTACATGGATGGCCAGAAACATGTACATCATGCGTATATTCAGTAATTAAATTTATTCCTCGCAAGGCTAATTTGTTAAACAAACGAAATATTCTATGCTCATTTCCTGGGATAATTTTAGAAGAAAATATAACACAATCACCTTCATTAAGTGTAATATCACTATCTAATGAGCCATCAATAATTCTATTCATTGCAGCAAGCTTCTCACCTTGACATCCTGTGCAAAGCAAAAGCAGTTTATTTCGTGGAATACCAGAACAAGATTTAATATCACAAAATTCAATACCTTGTAAATAACCACAAGACTGTGCAACTCCTATAATACGCAATAATGAACGGCCAGAAATTGCAATCTTTCGACCAAGCTTCATGGCAACACGTGATATTAAGTCTATGCGTGCAACATTTGATGCAAACAGTGCAACAGCCACTAACTGCTTAGCTTCTGAAATTATTTTATGAAAATGCTCTGTAAGTGATCCTTCGGAGCCAGAATGGCCTTCTCTCATAACATTTGTTGAGTCACATATCATGGCCAGTACACCATTGTCTCCAATCTGCTTTAATCTGTTTATGTTTGACACATTACCAATAACTGGGTTCTCATCTAACTTCCAATCACCTGTATGGAAGACTACACCTTCATCGGTTTTAATTATCAATCCATTCATCTCAGGTATAGAATGAGTCATGTTCACAAACTCAAGATCAAACTCACCAATCTTAAAACTACCATTCTCTGGGATTTCTGTAATTGGCACAGATTTAATCATGCCATAGGATTCTAATTTTGTCCGCAAACATTCAGCAGTAAATTTTGTAGCATATATAGGACAACGCAGCTCTTCCCATAAAAGTGGCACAGCACCATAGTGATCCTCGTGTGCATGTGTCAATATAATGGCTTTTAAATTTTTACGTCTTTTTGCTATAAAACTTATATCTGGAACTATTACCTCTATACCAGGCATATAGTCATTAGCAAATCCTACACCAAGATCAACCATTATCCACTCTCCTTTATATTGATAAAGGTTTACATTCATCCCTACTTCTCCAGAGCCGCCCAACGGCAAAAAGAGAAGATTGTTATCATATTTATTAAAATTCAACATATAATTTAACCACAGAATAAGAAACAGGAAAGAAGCCAGAATAAGGCTCCTTGGGCTGGACTCGAACCAACGACATGCTGATTAACAGTCAGCTGCTCTACCAACTGAGCTACCAAGGAATCAGCTATTTATTAAATAATAACTACCTGTTATTGTCAAGATCTTTTTTTTAACATCAAACCCAAATCTCTAAGCTGTGCATCTTTAATAGCAGATGGCGCACCCATTAACAAATCTTCAGCCTTCTGATTTTGTGGAAAACAGACAACTTCACGAATATTCTCTGATTCAGTAAGCAACATTATCATTCTATCAATACCAGGAGCAATACCACCATGTGGTGGAGCACCATAATGAAGTGCTCTGGTTAGTGCACCAAATTCTGCATCAACCATCTCTGCTGAATAACCAACAATCTCAAATGCCTTATATAAAACATCCAGCTTATGATTTCTTATAGCACCACTAGAAAGCTCTACTGCATTACAAACAATATCATATTGTTCACCAACAACTTCAAGTGGATCCATTTCTATTAGTGAATTCATACCACCTTTTGGCATAGAAAATGGATTATGTGAGAATTCAATGCTACCTGTATCCTTATTACGCTGGTAGAATGGAAAGTCAACTACCCAGCAAAAAGCAAACTCATTACTAAGCAAATTTAATTCATTGCCTAGCCTTATTCGAATACTAGATGCAATTTCCAAGACTTTATCAGGCTTTTCACATGAAAAAAACACTGCATCACCAGCTCCAAGATTAATTAAATCTTTTATGCTATCTAAAGTTTCAGTGCTTAATAATTTTGCAATTGGTCCCTTGGCAAATCCATTATCATCAAAAACAACATAAGCTAACCCAGATCCACCTAATGATCTTGTAAAATTAATTTTCTGATCAAAAAAACTTCTAGGAAATGATGCAGTTTTTGGTGCAGGTATGGCTTTAACTATCATGCCATTTTTAATATTCTTCTCAAAAATTGAGAAACCAGAATCAGCAAAAATGCTAGTAACATCAAAAATTAAAAGTGGATTGCGCAAATCTGGTTTGTCTGTGCCATATAGCATTATTGCATCTTTATATGAAATTCTTGGAAATGGTGGTTTTGTGACCTTCTTATTGGAAAACTGTTTAAAAATATTGTACAAAACACTTTCAGTAAGAGTAAATATGTCCTCTGATGTAACAAAAGACATCTCAATATCAAGCTGATAGAATTCACCAGGTGATCTATCAGCTCTTGCATCTTCATCACGAAAACATGGTGCAATCTGAAAGTATTTTTCAAACCCTGAAATCATTAATAATTGCTTAAACTGCTGAGGTGCTTGTGGTAATGCATAAAACTTACCTTTATGCAATCTACTTGGTACCAAAAAATCTCTAGCACCCTCTGGTGAAGATGATGTTAAAATTGGGGTAGAAAACTCCATAAAACCATTTTCCCACATCAACTCACGCAGTCTGGCTATAACATTAGATCTTAATACAATTTTAGCATTCATGTCTGATCTTCTTAAATCTAAAAAACGGTACTGCAAACGCAAATCTTCTGGACATAATTTTTCTGAATTTACTTCAAATGGCAATGAATCAGCAGGTGACTCTATTGTTGCTTCATTTACTATAACTTCTATATCTCCAGTCAACAATGCTGCATTTCTTGCCTCTAAATCTCTTTTTATAACTTTACCAGATACAGTAATAACACTTTCATTAGAAACCAAGGATAGTAAATCAAAAACATTAGCACTTTCCTCAGCAACTAACTGTGTTATACCATGGCTGTCACGCAAATCTAAAAATAATAGCTTGCCATGATTACGTTTTCTATGAACCCAGCCTGATAGATGCACAACTAGCCCAACATCATTCTTTGTTAATTCACCACAATTATGGCTGTAATATTTATTACTCATAAGTAAAACTCTCTTCTTTCAAGCACAATTCAATAAAGTTATCAAATAAACAACAAACAGACCATATAAAATAATCATGATTTATGAGTTGCTTGCAAATAACCATCTAAGCCTAACGTTTTAACCATATACTGCTGGGTTCTTAACCATTCCAGATGACCTTCTTCTGTGGTTAAAATCTCTTGGAAGAAGACAACATTACCATAATCGCCAAGCTCACTAGCTCTTTTAATAGCCTCATGATACATATCAATTGCCTCTTCTTCTGCGCTAAGCATTTCATCTATAATTGATGCAACATCCTTGTGGGCTATAACCGCAGGTAATGCATCATAACCAGGTGCAGCATCCATAAACAAAAGCCTACCCTGTAATTTTTTAACATGATCTACTTCATCTTTAGATTCCTCCAGAAAAACTTCAGCAATACTGGTATAACCTTGATCAAGGAGAATGCAGGAATACATTACATATTTTCTTACAGCATCAATCTCACTTGCAAGAAGCTTTAACATAAAATCAACTAAATTATCACTCATATCAGATCCAAATAACAAAACAAAAACAACATACCAATTTAATTATGCAATTGTATTCCACAACAAGCAATAAACAAATAACATAAAAAATTGAAGATTAATTTACTAAATTTAATAAAATTTAAAATTTTATTTCTTAAACTAACAATAGTTTAACAACAGCACTTAAGTAAAATGCTGAGAAAAATACACACAAAAATAAGAACACTATTGGCTGTTACAATGTTATTGCTTGGCATAATGCCTGGAACAATAATTTTTGCTTTCATAATTGCTAAGTTATTAAGTCGCTATATGATATATGATTCATCACCACCAAGTCGTAAATATCAATTCATAGAACATAATAACTTCCGTAATTATTATATATCACCTAATGCAAAAGGAGTAGAAGATAATACAAAAATACTTCCAATTGAACTATCTAATAAACCAGAGATTATAGTGTTATACTTGCATGGTCGTAGTATGAATGCTTCTGCTGACTATAACCATTATTCCAATGTAGAAAGTAAAATTTGTAAGATTTTTGCACTAGAATATCCAGGTTATTTACCAATGCAAGGCAAAGCTAATGCTGGCAACCTACAAAAAGCTATTAATAATTTCCTAGACTATTTAGAAAATATTTGCCTTGTCAAAAGTAAAGATATCATAATATGTGGCCACTCACTAGGTGCTATGCATGGAATTATGACAATAAGTCAACGTGAAGAAAAATATGGCAAAATTTATGGTGGTTTTATTGGATTTGGAACCTGCATGTGCTTATCAGAAGCAATTGCATATAAAATACAAAACAAAATAACAGCAATGCAGCTCTTTGGCAAATATCTTAAAAAAGGCATAGAGATATTACTGCCAAAACAAGAAAGAATAAATGCTTATAAGCATTACCAAAAAATGAAAACAAAAGCATACTTTTTCCATGGGGAAGAAGACAGTGTTGCGCCACATGATGGTTTTTTAACAGCAATTAAAATGCAAACAGGACCAGAGAGAAAAATTGATCATTTACGCATAATACCACACCTACCAGATGAACAACACACCTCTATTATACATATAATGAAAGATATTCTGCCATGTATAGCCTATAATTTAACATATGACAATCAATTCAATAAGAATCAAGGCAGAACAATAAAATAAAAAATTAACACACCAATACATAGAAACAAGCTCAAACTAAATTAACAAATTATTACTTATTACTTGCACTTAAATCCAAGCAATCATCACCATCTAAATCATCAACAGCATTATAATCAAACTGTGCAATATTTCTATAGGTAACACTTGATAGTGTTTTGTTTAAATCATTCTTTTCACCAATCATGCTGGTTAATGCATCTCCAGCTTGTGCAACGTTCATACTTTCTATATCAATAGTTCTAAATATTCTAATTTTATCCTCTAAAACCCCATAAGAATTAGCTGCATTCTTACACTCTTCAGCTCTCTTTGCTGGATTTAATGATGATGCAAATGTTTTAATAACGCCTGCTATAAAAGCAAGAATGCCAGCCATCTCAGAGTTTTTAGACATTATACCTTCCTTGCTAGCAATAAAACCTAGCACAATAATAGCTAAATTAACAACAAAATTAAACCGATACCAAAAAATACCAGCCTTAATACACATACGATAGGTCTCCCGTAGGCTCTTATTCAACCTATAAGCTTCAGTGACAATTCTTTCCATGACTATAGCTTCATCCATAAAACACCATAATTAAATTAACAGCTTGCTATACTTAGCATTATTACGTGCACTCAATATTTGATAATATACCACATGCATTAAATCATAAACACTATCTTCAAATAAAGAAGAAAATACATAAATTTTTTTACCTGCTGCTTCAGCAAGCTCTGATTGTATTTTTTGCAAATACTCATCTTTTTGTACTTCATCAATTTTACTTATTGCCACAATTTCATGTTTACAAGACAAAGTCTTATTGTATGCCAATAATTCAGCACGAGTGTTTTGATAATCTTTTACTGGGCTGCTACTTGTTGCATCAATTAAATGCAACAAAACACTGCAACGTTCAATATGCCTAAGAAACTGAATACCATGACCTAAACCAGTGCTTGAGCCTTTAATCAAACCTGGCAGATCAGCCATAACAAAATCTTCATAATCACTCAAGAAAACTACACCTAATTTTGGTTCTAAAGTAGTAAATGCATAAGGTGCAACTCTAGTAGGAGATGCAGAACAAACAGATAAAAGAGTTGATTTACCAACATTTGGAAGTCCAACAATACCAACATCTGACAACAATTTTAGCTTTAAACGTATCTTCAACTCTTTGCCAAGCTCTCCCTTTTTTGCAGATAATGGGGCACGATTAGTAGAACTTTTAAAGCACCTGTTACCAGCTCCACCATTACCACCTGATAACAACAATTCTTTTTGCCCAGCAAATTTTAAATCAACTAATAGCAAACTACTGTCATCATCAAAAACTTGTGTCCCAACTGGCAAATAAAGCACAACATCATTACCATAAGCACCATTACAATTACGACCAGATCCAGCTTTACCATTATCAGCAAAAAACTTACGTCTCTTGTAGAAAGTTTGTAATGTATTTATATTTTCATTAGCTAAAACAAAAACATTACCACCACTACCACCATTACCACCATCTGGACCACCTCTTGGTATATGTGGTCCACGATAAAATGAAACACAGCCATTTCCACCACTGCCAGATGCAACTATAACTGTAGCTTCATCAATAAAACCATTGGACATATTTAATTAAAATTCTTTTCTTTTTTATATTGCACATAATAATATACCATACTAAATGGTATAGAAACAATATAGAGCACAGAAAACACTGGAATAGCAATCCATGGTTTCACTATTAAACTTATGGCCGCAATCCCAAAACACAACAATAAAGGTGAGATAAAGCACTTATGTATCTTTATTTTCTTCAGTGAAAAGGTTGGTAAATGACTTACAGTTAAAACTGAAACAAATGCAACATGTGCAAGAACATAATTTTGCTTTATAAAAATTTCAGAATATTCCAATTCCTTAAAAGACAGAATAACAGGTAACATAATCAAAACTGCTGCTGCTGGTGCTGGAATGCCATAGAAAAAATTACACCTCCATCCATCTTTATTGTTACCATATGTAATGTTAGTATTAAAACGTGCTAACCTAATTGCCATGCATATAACAAATACAGTCACCATAGACCAACCAAACACTTTAATCTTGGTTAGAAATATAAAATAAATTAATAATGCTGGAGCAACACCAAAATTTAAAAAATCTGCTAAAGAATCAAGCTGTGCACCAAAAACACTGGAACAGCCTAGCAATCTTGCAATTCTTCCATCTATGCCATCAAGAAAAGCTGCACCAATTATAGAGATTACAGATGCTTCCCATTTATTATGAGACGTTAGTTTAATTGAATGCAAACCCAAGCATAAAGCAAAAAGCGTTATTATACTAGGAAAGGTGCGCCAAAGTGGAAAAAAATTGTAATCAGTATTATCTCTAGCACTGCTTAACATATTATCTGTCAAATTCACTATTAATACCTAATTAGATTAAATATAATTAAAATCACAAGAAGGTAGGCCAATTCCATCTGAAGTTGCTAAAACAGTTTCGCCAGCAACAACTGACTGGCCACGCACAACCTGTAGAGTATATGATTGTGGTATATACAGCTCAACTCTACTTCCAAATTTTATTATGCCAAACCTACTACCACGCTCAACAACCTGACCATCTCCAAGCTTACAAATAACACGCCTAGCAGCCAAACCAGCAATCTGCACAACTGCAAATTCCTCTTTTTTACCATTCTCTATTAAAATTATTTGGCGCTCATTTTTACCACTAGATTTACTAAAAAAAGCATTTGAAAAAACGCCTGGAATATAAACCAAAGTCTTAATTATTCCAGCAACTGGAATTCTATTAACATGAACATCAAATATGCTGAGAAATACACTAATTTTTGTCATTTTAACTGGATCCAATGACAATTCTGGTGGAAACCCATCAATTTCCTCTACATCAATAACCAAACCATCAGCAGGACTTAAAACTAATCTATCATCATCTGGAACCATGCGTGGTGGATCACGGAAAAAAAATAATAAAAACAAAGTTATCATAAAGCCAAAAATACCAACTGCCAAAGAAAAAATACCAAAAAATAATGATATCAATCCAGCAACTAATATAATAGGATAGCCTTCTTTGCTTATTGGGGGTATTAGTAAAATAGAGTCTTTATTACACTTCATTCTTAAATCCTAATTTAAAAGTCTAAAAAATTTTACTTAAATCTAACATTACCCAACATAAAAGTAAACTTGCTTTTCATTGTAGTTTTTAAGCACAAATCAAAAACTAACAATCCAACATATCAAAACAAATTACTATACTAATAAATTATTATATAAATATTTATAAAGTAATATTGTTGCAATAATATTATTCTGCTAAAATAAATATTAATTTTTATTACTTTTCATAATATAAATGTCAATTCTTACAATAAATTTAAATATTAATCCTAATGATATAAAGCCATGTGATAACTTATTATCAAAACTAGGCTTAGAAAGTATGCAAGGTATTGGTATGCCTGCAATAAGAGTTAATATGCAAAATAAAATGTATCAATTACCCAGTATACATAAAATGCATGATAATACTTACGTAAAAATATCCACAGATCAAAAATCACTTTACAGAATTACTAAAAGTATAAATCCTGTCCATGTTGTAGCAACAATTTTATTTTATTCAGCATGCACACCAACCAAAGATTGTGACAAAAAACAATGTGAAAATATTAAGCTATCCATTAAAGATTTTATGGAATGTATTAGCAATCCAGATAATACACAAAAATCTGTAAGTATATCATTAACTAGTAGGCAATTTGAAATATTCAGCTCATTAGTCAATCTTTATTGTACCAATATCAATATATTAAAAAATGCAATTGATGATTCATTAAAAAATGGAAGTATATCTTCATTTATAGCAAAACTACCAGAGTTCACTGACAAATCTCTAAAAAATCTATCATCTAATATAGACAAGCAGGATAATGAACATCTTTGGGTAGAGCAAATATCTGATGAATGGCGAGATTTAGCCCAATATGCTAAATCACTGCTTGAGACACAGGATAGTAGACCAATAATTACCATCACTCCAGAAGCAAAGGTACAAAGACCAAAAAGTTGGTCTAGTTTTATTATGGATAAAGTCCATAAGGCTTTAACTAGCTCTTTTACTGCAATTGTAGATTTATATAACTCTTATGTAGAGGATGCTACTGAGGAACTGGCATTACAAAATGCAAGAGACATTCTAAGCAGATATCAAAAAGATATTTTAATAAGACTATTTGATAAAATTTTACAAAAAAAACAAAATCTTGATAAGAATACAGCAGATCCATGCCCAGAAAACACAAACAGTAAGGAAGTGAAAGTTGACAAAACAAATGCAGATATATCAACAGATAAGCAAAATAATAACAATTTAGAACAAGACAAGGAGATGGGAGAGGTAGAAGAGATGGAAGAAGTAGAAGAGATGGAAGAGATGGAATGCACTAAAGATAGCAGTGTGCAAACTAATAAGAAACACAAAAAATATGAATCTGACAAAAAAACTAGTAATACAGTAGGCTTGCTGGAAAAATTCACACCAAAAAAAATACTCTTTGGATTTATTGGATCTAGTATAGCTACAACAATAAGTATAGCAACCAGTGTGTTCATTGGAGTTGGAATGACATTAACTGTTCCTGTTGCTGCAGTAACTGGACTAACAACATTTGCAGTACTGGCCTATTGCACTGATAGCAATCACTCAAAAACCAGAGAAGAAATGGAAAAAATTAATAATAGTGACAACATGCATGATAATGTAGAAAAAAATATAGATGAAAATAAAGCAACAAATACTGCGCCCAAAACCACATTAGCATATAGTGATTATGAGCATGGTGCATTAAAATCAATGACAAAATCTATGCCAACATCATCCACTGTTAAGCTAGGCGCATAATAACTTACAATAACATTATCCATAAAAATATTTTTACTACACTTTCTGTAAAAATATGTTTTCATTTAAATAAAATTAATTAACTATAATTTACTTAAGCAATATAACAATAATCTTTATATCATTTAAATCATTATTATGGTTATTGTAAATAATGCTGTAGCTACAATCATTAAAATTAATAAAATATACATATTGAGTACCAAAGTCTTTACATTCAACTTTGAGTAACTTCATAGGTGAAATCAAATTACTAACATATTCAACAAATTTCTTATATCTCTGCTTAACTGCATCTGAAGCACAAGAATCTCTATATCTCACATTTATTATTAATGAATTATCATATTTCTGATAAAAATTAACAAACTCAAAAACATTACTGTGTGAAATATTGCTGTAGGAAAAATGTTTATTATAAAATAATTCTGTTTTATTTTGTAATACATAACTCTTTTCACCTGGAAATAATAATCTAAATGCACTAGGATTGTTAATATACTTACCTATAATTCTTGCTAATGCTTCTTCTGCATCCACACTGTGCTTCATACAGATAGCAAATTGCTTACATACCAAAAATAAAATTAAACATGCAGCAATAAGCACAAAAATTATTATCATATAATGCATAATAATATTACTTTATATTTTAATAATATAATAAAAAATTTAAATTTTATATATTAAAAATTTAAATTTTTAATATATAGCTATTGCAAAAACATTCTAAATATGTATAAAGAATAATATTTTATAAAAATATAATTTGTAATATAAGTAGAGAACTATTATGAATACAGCAAAAACTTTTTTACTAGTTGGACTTGGCAATCCTGGTGATAAATATGCTGGAACACTTCACAATATTGGATTTGATACAATAAATAAAATAGTTATAACACACAGTAACAATCCTATTTGGAGAAAAAAAAATAATACCTTCTATACTATGTTCAAATTACAAAATTACAACATTATTGCACTAAAACCAACTACATACATGAATGAATCAGGAAAAGCACTGCCACAATTTACATCTTACTATAAAATACAATTAAAAAACCTTATAGTTTTTCATGATGACATAGATCTTAAAATTGGAAAAGTAAGAGTAAAAATAGGTGGAAGCAGTAGTGGGCACAATGGCATTAACTCAATTAATAGCATATTAGGTGCACTATATACAAAAGTAAAAATAGGTGTTGATAGACCAACAAATAACATTGCTGTTGCTGATTATGTGCTTAGTAGGGCTAATAGTGAAAAACAAAATTTGCTATCAGCTATATTAACTTCCATTACTGAAAATCTGTTATATCTTCTACAACATAAACATGACTTATTTATGTCTCGCATATCAGAAAATATTAATCCATACATAAATATAAAGGCCAGAACTGTAGACAACAATACAACATCTAATAAGCCTTGATCATAGCAAACAAAAACGACTCTTCTAAACAAGTGCTTACTAAAGAAATAAAATCTTAAATAAATCAACTATAATTAATATTTACTAAGGTTTTACCAAACCAACACTTGATAAAATTCTGATTTGTTATCTAAAATATGATAATAAAGATATCTTATCAATACTGTAGGCATTACCAAAATAAAAGACTGTCTTAGAAAAATATGCACAACACTTAATTGATGGACATTAACATAAAATGTTATAACATTGCACATCTAAAACACATCTAGGAAAATCCACTATTAGTGGAAACAATAAACATATAAAACTGAATAAATGATTAGTAAGAATGAATCTACTTATTGAACTCTTAATAATTTTATAATTAGCACTTCAGCATTACCATTATTGGTTTAACAATTCTAAATCAAGCATAAATAAAACTATTATACATAAAATATATAAATTGTAACAAATCTATATTACTTTACAAACATTAAAATTAGATAGTAAATACTAGTTAAAATTACTCTTATTCTCAATTTTTTTGCCAATTTTTAAATTTTTTAAAAAAATTACAGATGTTACTGCAACAACAATAGCACAGTATACAACATTAATCTCTGCAAGTGAGATGCCTAAAACTTCTAATGCTGGAACATTACATGGTATATTGTATTTATTAAATATATTATCTAACCAGCCACCTGAATCTTGGCATACTACAATAGAACCAAACCAATCCCATTCTAGAGCAACATTATATAATGCAACCATAAAACACATTGCAAAAAATAGAATGCTAAAAAAAGCAATAAATTTCTTATGCAGTAACAATCCCAAGCTGGAAGAAAATAAAACAACAAAAAAACAAGTGCGCTGCATAAGACAAAGCTTACAAGGCAGTATGTCTCTATATAATTCTAGAGAATAACCAAATATCAATGGAAAAAGTGCTGCAAAAAAATGAATTAAGTGTATATGCCAACTATCTGTTTTCTGCTCTCTGGTGCTAGACATTTCTACTCATATATGTTAAGTCTTAATAAATTATAATACCAAACTTGCAGTAAACAATATATTTATTTAAAATATACTGTATACTAAATTGCTGTATTTAATTAGGTATTAATGGTAAAATTTTTAATAATTAATTCAAGAGTTTATCCTGAAATAAGCCTTGGATTATTACATGGTGCAACTAACTTTCTTCAAAAATTGGACATAAATTTTAAGGAAATAGTAACTCCTGGAGCATTAGAAACACCTATAGCACTATCTATGGCCATAGATACTAATATATATGATGCTTATATAATATTAGGCTGCATAGTACGTGGCAATACTGACCACTATAAGCATGTTTCTGAAAATACAAATACTGCATTAACCAAACTAGCTACAAAACATATGATACCAATAGGCAATGGTATTCTCTCGGTACATAATATTGAGCATGCCATTGCTAGATCATGCAATGATGACTTAAACTATGGACATATAGCAGCCAATGCAGCACTAGAAATGCTCCACATAAAACAACAATTTGCTAAAGTGAAAAAATAAATGACACAAAAAGAAAACAATAAAAATGCTAAACAAATTAGATTTCTTGCAGTACAAAGTGCTTATGCATATGCAATACATAGCTCTATAAACAAAAGTATTTGTGCTAAAACCCAGCAAATAATTATACAAAATCATCCACAATCTGCACAAGTTACATCTCTAATAACTTTTCTAGTAAAAAACAATGCAATAGTGGATCAAATAATAGGTGAACACTTAGCAAATAATTGGACAATCAGCAGAATTAACATGGTTACTCTTGCAATACTTAGAGTTGCAGTTACAGAAATAATTACAAAACAAATATACACACAGTCAAAAATGACAAACTCATATCTATCAATTGCAGAAATAATGTTAGAAAAAAATGAAGTTAATTTTATTAATGCCATGATATCAAAAATAACTAATAATTTTACCACACAACATAATCAACCATCAGCAGCTAGTCAGCAAGCTCATTGTCGGACATCCTGTATTCAGCCATTAAACATATCTCATTCATAAAACTATGCTCAATTTTTCCTTCCAAATTTAAATCAACAAGAGCAACTAAAATAACACTAATACTTATATCATTTAATTCTTGCACAATTTGTTCAACAGAAATTGGAGAATAACTCAACATGCTAAGAATAAGACTTTTTACATCATCAATATCATCTTTTTTAGTCTCTGTATTATCAACAAACCTATCATATTCCATAAAAGAAGAATCAGAGAGAATGCCATTTGGCAGTTTGCTAGTGCAAAACTGCAGTGCCTCAATAATTGTATCACATGAATCAACTAAAATTGCACCATCTTTAATCAACTGATTTGTTCCACTATATCTATCATCCAGTGGCGATCCAGGTACGGCAAAAACATCTCTACCAAACTCAAGTGCATATCTGGCAGTAATCAATGATCCTGATCTTCTGGCTGCTTCAACCACCACAGTTGCAATTGATAAACCAGCTATAATACGATTACGAATAGGGAATCTTTTTGGTAGTGGCTTAGATCCCAATGGGAATTCACTGATCAACAAGCCATATTTTGCTATTTGATAATAAATATCACTATTTTCTTTTGGATAAATTATATCTATACCACAACCTAAAACAGCAACATTTGGGAAATTGCTAGCAATTGCAGCTTCATGTGCTGCAGCATCTATACCATGAGCCAACCCAGAACATATTACGTATCCATCTTCACTTAAACAGTGTGATATAGTGCGGGTAAATTTCTTACCAGCAAAACTTGCATTACGAGAGCCCACTATTGCAATCATATCCATAGATAATACAGACAAATCACCCACAACATATATAACAAAAGGTGGGAATTTAATACTACGCAAAATGTCTGGATATAATTTATCATAAAGTGATATAACTAAACCACCCATTCTAACAATCTGATTATATTCAGCCTCCATTGAAGCAAAATCTGGTATACAAAAATTTTTCCCAATTTTTTTAGCATGAACTGGCAAATACTCTAATGCTCTTTCAACAGAACCATAAGCAGTCATCATTGCATACATAGATGACAAGCTAATCCCACTTCTTGCAAGACACATGTATTTAATAGTTTGCACTTTGCTAACAGTGTCATAGTATTTTTCTTCCATCAATCGAAATAAACCTTATTGCAAATGTAGCAATACAAAAAGCCACATATAAATCATAAAATAAAACTCAGAATATTATAAATAGTTTAAGTTTATTTGCAATACAGAAAAAATAATTATTAAATCAACTATTTTTTTTTAAAAGTTTAGCTGTAAGCATACGTCTTTTTACAGGATTAAGATAATCAATAAAAAGCCTACCATTCAAATGGTCAATCTCATGCTGAAGACAACGTGCTAATAAATTGTTGGCCTTAATAACCTTTCTGTCTCCCCATTGATCATTATAAGAAACAATTACCTTAACTGGTCTTTTAACTAGTGCATATATACCAGGAAATGAAAGACAACCTTCACTCTCTTCAGCAGTTTCATTACTATACCAGTCAATCTTAGGGTTAATAATTACTAACAAATTATCAGTATAATTTTTAAATTGCAAATCATCCAAACTATTTTCAATATTATCATAAATAACATTAACTAATGCTATTTGCTTATTTAAGCCAACTTGGTTAGCAGCAATACCTGCACCACTAAGATGGTGCATAATAGATTCCATCTTTGCAATAACATTATGTAATGCTTGATCAAAAGAATCAATGTCTATAGACTTTTCTCTCAAAATTGGAGCAGGAAAAATTTTTATTCTCAAGTTAGCATCAATAGTTTTACTATCCATAAAATTATAATTGATATTCAAGTACCTCCAGCTGGATTTGAACCAGCACATCCAATGGACAACAGATTTTGAGTCTATCGTGTCTACCAATTCCACCATGGAGGCTATATGTGATAATTTAGCATAAAACAACAACAACATCAATGCTAGATCAGTACATACATCAAAATAAACATGGTAAATATCTGTAAAAAAAAATCATTATATAATAATTAAATAATCATAAAACACCATAACAATTAAGTGAAAATGATTGATGAAGGAAGATACTGCTAGAAATGCTGATAAAGCATATTATAAAAGAATCTCAATGAGAGAGAGAAATATTATTGAAAAAGTTCTAAATTTTTAAATGATAAACTTTAACAAAAATATAAAGACAAAACAATTATCAGTTTTAATTATTTCAAAATCACAAATCTTAATATACTAATAATTTTTATCTTTTGATCAAAAAATTATGCATAGATTAAATATAGTTCTTAAAAATGCCACAATATGTGATTAAAAGTTTTTTGATGTAATTTTAATTAATAGTGTTGGCATTTATACTATTTCCAGTATAGGTAGTGCGGTAATTAAAAGCATGTCGAGATAATTAGAAAAGCACAAAAAACATTTGTGTTCATTTTAAATAATGAGGATTTAGCTAAACAAAATGTAGCTTTTAAGCTAATTTCAAAAAATAGTGAAAAACTTAACATACAGTAACACAAGTCAAAAAATAATTAATAGACTTGCGCTACAGCAGCAATCTGTATAAATGTTAAAAAATCTTCCTTGAGCAGTCTAATTCTTGCACTTTATAAACAGATCAATAAATTTCTACCAGTTGTGGTGCAATAACAGGAATGGTAGATGCTTGTTGCAAACTAGATGTTGGCATATTATGTTCATGTTTATTGTCTGATGCAACTTCAGTATTAACAACAGTAACAACAGCCTCATCTCCTGTTTTGCCATTCCAATATAATGCTTTATCTTTCTGTTCATCTGTAAGCATATCAGATGATATGCGTACAAAATGATTTCTGTAACAAAGATAATACTCTGGGTCACTATTGTTGGATGTTACAACAATATTTACAGTACTTTCTTTATTTCCAGCATCCTTTACAGTATTACTAAATTCTTGTAAAACAGCAAACAATTGTGGTGCATTTCTAGCCAAATCTTTATTTGAAACTGCAACTTCTAATGCAGCACCCAATTTGTCATCATGTAACTGAACTATTATATTTCTTGACAATTCCTTAAAACCCAAACTAAATAGAATTTGTGCAGCAAAATAAAGTAAATATTTCACAATATCTTTATTCTTCACAGTGGAAAACAAATCTTTAACACTTATAAAATTCATCCCCACTAAGACTGCAGCTAGCTTCTCAGTTTTTACAGCACGCTCTATAGAGTGAATTGACATACTTCTTTCTTCTTCAGAGGTAGCATTGTGCAATTTACGTATCAAGGTACTCATATTATCAGATAAAGTAACAACAAGATCTATTGCATTGGCAATACTTGCACTGGATAAGCCATCTTCTTGAAGTTTAGTAAATTCATGCTTAATTTCATCAAGTGCCTTAAGACCAAAAATGGAGACTGCTTTTTCAATATCCATATTATCAACCCCTTCACCTGCAACAACTTTCCTACTCTTCTCACCAACATCTTCTTTTTCTATAGCATCAATTTTTATTCTCTTTGCAACAATACTTTCTGGAGCAAAATTTGTGCTATCATTACTTCCAGCAAGATCTGTATCTACATCCTCTTTAAAAAAATCACTATTATCACTTGCTAATTTATCATCCATTAATTCTTTTGGACAATCTGCATCCATGACTGTCAAAGAAACTTGTTTTCTAATTAAAGCAAGTCCATTAGCAGCATCTGCAATATCAGATGCTGTTATATCTGATTGCCCTATAAAATGACTACGTGAACAGCCAATAGGTATGTGCAATCTGTGAGATTTATTGCCATCATTAAATATTTTTACATCCTTAATGCCCATTTCTTCTAACTGCATTTGTAAAGTTTTCATATCACTACCATTTGTATTAACAAAATGGAATACATGATGACTAATATGTGGTCCCATAGCATTAAAAGATGCATAACCAACACGAAGATTTTTAAATGCCTCACTCATAACATCAGCAGACACTTTATCTAGATCTAAGTCTGAGTCACTTTCATATTTCTTAAAATTATCAAAACTATGCAATGCTACACATTGCATACCACCTGCATTACGCATTGCATCCGAACCAACACATCTAGCAATAGCATATAGGGCATATGCCTTATCAAGACTGTAGGCACCTGTTGAATGGTAGCTGTACTTTGCCTCACCCATTTGCTTTGGCAACATACCAGATAGCTCAAACAATTCTCCAATAAAATGCTTATGTTTATCAGAATAAAAACTAATACCCTGATCATCTATATGAAATTCTTCACCAAGAAATTGAAAATCTGAACTATTATTTTCTCTTTCCTTGTACAACATGTCTGCTGCTTCTTTAGCAAAAAGGGTCTTAGCATGTAAAATACCACTCTTCTCATTCAAACTTTCAACAACAACTTTCTTTGCATCAATATTTAATTCAGCAGAAAGAGGTGTTATGTCAGAAACACATCTTGTTGCAAAACAACTATCAGAAATATCTTTTTTAAGCCTACTATTAACACCTTTACAGTATAAATCAACAATTCTAGCAGATGTAGAGTTATGATAATCGTCTAACATACGTTTAGTAATTTTCTTATATTTCTGCAATACGCTAGTTGTTAGCATATCTTCTGCAAGTTTAGACACTTGATCATTTGCTGTAAGATCAATATCATCACTCATGTATTTTCTGCTGAACAAAGGAGATTGAAAAACTTCTTTACTAACAGTTTTACGATCAGATGGTTTAGCAAGACTGTTAAATTGTACCAGTTCATCACGTAGCCAATCTGTATATTGCTGACTTCTTTCTCCTCCAGCATAACAAAAACAGCTATAAAATTTACCATTCCGCCAATATATCAGCTGATCACCAAGCATAGCACCCATGCCTTTGTGCTTTCCATCAGATTTTTGCCCATTAATAAACTGTACACTTGATCTACCAGGTATCATTACCATATTCATGTACATATTAGTAATAGCTTCTTTATCCTTAAGAACAAGCAAGCCTATTTGATAGTCCTTAGAATAAAAAATAGCTGGAGATAGGTGTACAACACCTTCATTACTATCAAACTCATTCTCTGCATCACCTAGCATAAAATATCTCCTTAAGTTGAATTTAAAAAACTAATATACAGATACACTTCATTATTGTAAATATATTTTTTACAAAAAAATAACAAAAATCTATAAAAACCTACTACTTAAATAATTGATATTAGTAATTTTATAAACAAATAGTATATATGTATATAAAACTAGCATATTAAGTACATCATAATACTATAGACATTGCTAAAATTTTGACCTAATCTTTTTAAAAATAGAATTGAGCATTATATGCCGCAAGCCTTTATAAAAAATAAAAATGGCACATTAGAAAAAGCTAACTTCAAAATAAAACCCAGCATAAGTCCTAATTCTGTTTTAATTAAACAGCACTATATTGGTATTAACAAACATGACCTCAGCCAATCTTGGAAATCAATGAAAAAATTTACAATACCAGGAACAGAAGCTGTGGGAATAATAGAAAATATTGGCAACAATGTAAAAAACCTAAAAATAGGTGACAGGGTTGGTTATTGTCTAAGCGACACTGGAGCATGTTGTACGCATCGTATTGTAAACAAAAAAATTTTATATAAAATACCAGATTACATTAGCGATAAAGTTGCAGCAGCATCAATGTTTAAAGGTATCACAGCCTATTCATTAGTAAGGCGTGTTTTCTTTGCATGTCCATCATCATTTATTATGGTATATGGGATAACAGGTGGCATTGGATACTTTATTGCCCAATGGCTGCAGGCAATAAAATGCAGTGTTATAGGAAGCACAAGTGCTGCAAAAATGTCTATTGCAAAAAAACATAAATTTCAAGATTTGCTACTTGATCATTATACAGAATGCACTGACAAGCTACTTCAATTCACAGAAAACATGGGTGTCATGGCCATATATGATCCTATTGGTGAGGCTCTTTATCAAAAATCAATACAGTTTTTATCTATATATGGCACATTAATAAATTATGGACATCTTTCTGGAGAAATATCAAATATCAAAACTAAAGAACTGACAAAAAAATCACTATACTTAACCTGTCCAAATATAAAACATTATCAAGACAATAGCAAAGAGCAAGCTGTAGCAATTAATGCATTATTCACTTTAATTAAAGAAGGCAAATTACAGCCTGTAGTCAGCAAAATATATAAATTTAATGACGTTCCTTGGGCATATCAAGACCTAGCCACAAACAACCTCATATACTCCAATATTATAGAAATCATATGAGTTGGACTATAGACAAATCAATAGTCAGTATAAAATACTATAAATATATACCACAATAACATAAAAAGGAGGTGATTTATATAAAAATTCTGTAATATATAATTGTTGACTTTTACTTCCAAGGATATAAATTATTTTTAATCAATTTTAGCAAAAAATAAACAATGAAATTTATAATTTTACTTAGTGCAGTATTAATAACATCAATTACATATAATTGTAATGCATCATTTTTTACAAAAAGCAGTCTTGTTATTGCAAGTGATTCAAATAAAATTATAACTGAAATTAAAGACATGTTTGGCGCTGAAGAAAAGCAATCATCCCTATCTTTGCAATCTATAAAACCACAATTCTATACATCAGCTGGTTATACAATAAATCTAACATCAGGTAGCTACATTGACTTAGAGCTTGGTTATAAAAAAGATTTCTCAAGCAAATCATATAGTGCAAAATCTACCGATCCAGAAAATTTTCTAGATCTACTGACTAAATGCAAGACGCAAGCAGGTATAGTAACCATGTCATATATTTTTGATATTCCCAACACTCTAAACCTTAAACCATTTATTTTATTAGGTGCTGGTGTATCGTTCATAAAAATAAAACTAGCTGCAGCTGGTGATATTGGTGGTCAAGAAAATGAGATAAACTTAAATAAACTAACTCATATTATATCAACTGGTCAAATTGGTGCTGGAATGTCGCTAGCAATAAAAGAAAGTTTTGAATTAGTTGGATCATATTCATTTAATAACAGAGTGTATGGCTCTGAAAAAATAAAAAATGTATCAATATCTGTGCCAAATATGGTAGCTGCAAAAGCAGATATCATCAAACCAAATGCACAACATATGCTATCAATTGGTATAAAATTTAATACTTAACAAAATTTTTGTAACCCAGCTCTTATACTGGGTTATTCAAATATTATTTCTACAAAACCTAATTATTCTACAACATAGTTAGTGTGCCATGTCAGCTTAGATCAGCATAGCATCAGATTTAGCATTATATTCTAAAATCTTAAATAAATTAATTATATTAATATTATTATTTTTAAATAAAAAATATATAAATATTGACTTTGTTAAAACAAAGTAATAAATTAATTATATATTAATTAATTAATATAATTTTAGGATTAAAAATGAAATATAGAAATACAATCCTCACTTTAGTATTAGTAGTTGCAGCAAGCTGCAGTGCACATGCTGATTTTTTTACAAGAAATGGACTTAATGTCAGCACAACTGCTAAAAAAATTAATGGGGAATTAGAAATTAATGGACAAAAATTTAACAAAATAGGCACAGTAAAAAACAATATGTCTACTGAACAAAATACTGCTTTTGGCTATAGTTTTGATCTTAATGAAAAAAGTGCAGTTGACTTGGAAGTTGAATATTCTGGAAGCAGTAAAAATAAAAGATACTCATTTACAGATAATCAACTGCCAGATCTAACAGGATTTGTTGAGGAAAAAATAAGCAGACTAATGTTTAATGGATATTACACATTTATCCCATTAACAAATAATGCATTTACCATTAAGCCATTTGTTATGGCAGGACTTGGTGTTGGACAATATAGTACAAAAATTGGTGCCAACTTTGATTTAGACTCAAAAATAGATCTCAACATATATTTTTTTGGTAACAAACAAAAAGTGCACAGAACTCTTATTGGACAAACTGGCATTGGTATAGCAGTGCCAATCTCTAAAAATATGGAAATTGTTGGTCTATACTCATTTAGCAACAAAATTCCTGGATCTTCCAAAAAAATACAAAATATTGGAAGTATAAATGATGATTTACTAAATATTGATGCATCTGCTAGTATACAAAAAAGCTACCTGCAACAAAGAGGCAATCTAAGTCTAAAGATTAGATTCTAAATAAAAATTTTCTTTTGCCTTTGATTTAAACATAATGCTCTCAAAGGCATAAGAAAATCCCTCAAAACTTTCTTAATCAACTGCCACTCTACCAGAAAAAACTTTTTTACGTAAACTATATCCTATAGATCTAATAGTGCATAATGGCTGATAAGCATCAGAGTCATCATGATATAAAGCATTACGCAATCTATTGATATTAACATCTACAGTTCTATAGTTAATCCCTAAAATATCACGCCAAACATGCTTAATAATTTGTTCTCTAGTCAAAACTTTTTCAGGATTTTCCATAAATAACTTTAAAATGTTAAACTCACGCATACCCAATCTTATCTCCCTTTGGGCACGATGCACAGATACTGTTGATAGATCCATGACAATATCATCAAAGCATAAAACATTCTTATCATGAGATGGATTGGCGCGACGATAATTAGCCTGTATCCTAGCACTTAATTCTTTAATAGAAAATGGCTTAACCAAATAGTCATCAGCACCACTGCTTAGTCCAAGCACCTTATCATCTTCTTCACACCTAGCTGTAATAATAATAATTGGTATATTGCTCAGCTCTCTGCTATTTCTTATTTTGCCACAAACTTCTATTCCAGACATATCTGGCAACATCCAATCAAGCAACAGTATATCTATTGGATTATATTTTACATAAGATAACAGCTCATTTCCACTAGAAAAACTAACAACTACAAAGCCAGCTTTAGTAAGATTGTATTCTAATAAAGTAGTGATTGCTATATCATCTTCAACAATAGCTATTACTCTGTTATCATTTTTATCATAAAAACTTTGCATTTAAACACCTTAGTTCAATTTAAGCCACTATTAATATATTTCAATGTTCTAAGATTAGATGGATTATCAAAAATTACATCTTTTTTCCCATATTCTATTAAAGACCCATTGTCAAAAAAAGCAACAAAGTCTGCTATTTTTTTTGCCTGTCTCATTGAATGTGTAACTACAATCATAGTATAATTTTTTTTCAATTCTAAAATTAAATTATCAATCTTAGATGATGATACTGGATCTAAAGCTGAGCATGGTTCATCCATTAATATTAATTCTGGTTCCACTGCCAATGCTCGTGCAATACACAAACGCTGTTGCTGCCCACCAGATAATAAGTTAGCATCATCATAAAGTCTATCACAAACCTCATAATAAAGACCAGCTTTTTTTAAACTAATTATCACAATCTCATGTAACTCTTTCTTGTTTATAATTCCATGAATTCTTGGTCCATATGCTACATTGTCATATATAGACATAAAAAATGGATGTGGCTTCTGAAACACCATTCCAATCTTTGCTCTCAAGCTTGCAATATCTATCTTATGATCATATATATTCTTGTTATCAATCATCACTAAACCATCTACCTTAATCTCAGACTCATCATTCATGCGGTTAAGACATTTTATAAAAACAGACTTACCACTACCAGATGGACCAATAATAGTAGTAGCAGTATTTTGCACAAAACTAATACTTATATTGTTCAATATTTTTTTTCCTTTATGAAACAAAGATAAATTCCTTGTTACAATTCTTGCCTCAACAGCCAATCCTACCTACTCTATTGGTATAGCTACAAAACGACTGTAGCCTTTTATAAATGAGTTGACAAGTACCAATACTGGTTTTTTCATCTTTTTAGAAATATCAACCTGCTTTTGCAAGTCAACAATATCCAAAATTTCTTGCTGATTAGCTGCTGTAATAACCATACCTTGTCTTATTCCTTTTGCATATGCAGATGAATCTGAATCAACCTTGGAAATAAACACACCTTTTGCATCTTGTATTTTATAAGCACGTTTAACATCAGAGGAAAGCATACCAACATTCTGAAATGATAAACCAGGTATGAGCTTAGAACTCATTTTACTATGCTTATCTTTTCTTTCATTTACCATCAATTCTTCAGATTCATCATTATCAGGTCTCTTTTCAACTTTAACTGTCAATTCTACATCTTTTCCAGCACGAACAACTTTTAATACTGCATTACTTCCAACTTTAGTATAGCCAACCATCTTTGGTAAATCACGCACATTATCCACATTCTTGCCATTAAAACCAAGTATAAGATCACCAACTTTCATACCAGCCTTATCAGCAGGACTGTCTTTCATGACCTCTGCAACTAGAGCACCTTTTGCCTTATTATGGCCATAATACTTAGCTATATCATCAGTTACTGGCTGCAAAAGCACACCTAGCCAAGCCCTATGAACAGATCCATCTTCTATAATTTTTTGCACAACATAGCTTGCTACAGAAGAGGGAATAGCAAAACCCAAGCCAGCATTTGATCCAGTATTAGAAATAATTAATGTATTAATACCAATAACCTCACCTAACATATTAATCAATGGTCCTCCAGAATTCCCTCTGTTAATAGCTGCATCAGTTTGAATAAAATCATCAAATGGACTTATATTTACATCTCGAGCCACAGCAGAAACTATGCCAGAACTTACTGAACCACCAAAGCCAAATGGATTACCTATTGCCAACACCCAATCACCAATTCTAAGTTTAGCAGAACTGCCAAATGAAATCTTAGTCAATTTTTTCTTTGTTTTAACTTTCAATACAGCTATATCAGTATTTTTATCATAACCCAATATCTCTGCTTTAGCTGTAGAATCATCATTAAAACGTACTGTAATTTCAGATGCACCTTGTATTACATGATAGTTAGTAACAACAGTACCATTCTCATCAACAATAAAACCTGAACCTAGGGCACTAACTGTCTTGTCACTAAATTCTCGCTCTTTTCTAGGATCAATATTAAAAAATTTCTCAAACAGTTCCTCAAAGTCACGAAAAAAACCATCATCATTTTGCACACCTTTTTTAACCTTATGGCTTGTGGATATGTTAACAACACCATCATAAACTTTCTCAACCACCTCAGCAAAACTATCATCACTTAAAAAACGAGCATCAGCCATCCCAACATACAAAAAAAACAATGCTTTAATGGAAAACAATAAAAAACGCTTAGTCATGTTTATTACCATTTTGATATTGTAAAAAACCCATAAAACTCTCCTCACCAGAAAGTATAAACTTTGTCTCATTATTATTAAAAGAATTTCTATATAGCTGCATATGTCTAACAAAACTAAAAAAATCAATATCTTTAGAAAATGCCTTATTATAAATTGCAGTAGATTCTGCATCAGCATTACCTTTTATAATTTCTGCTTTCTTTTTAGCCTCTGAAAGAATTGTAATTTTTTCCCTATCAGCACCTGATTTTATAATTTGAGATTCTTCAACTCCCTGTGCTCTAATTTCTCTAGCCTCTTTCTCTCGTTCTGTTTGCATTCGCTTAAAAATAGCAGCACTATTTGTATCAGGCAAATCAGTTCTTTTGATACGCACATCAATCATTTCAATACCAAAAGATATGGCCTGATGCTCTACACCATTTTGTATCAATTCCATTACCTTGTTTCTACATTCGGCCAAAAGACAAGTCAATGAAACCTTCCCAACATTTTCCCTAATGTTTGATTCCAAAATTGGCTTCATCCTAGAGGCAAGCTTGGATCTAGTGCCAACAGTTTGATAAAACTTCAATGGATTAACAATTTTATATTTTGCATAAGCATCAACAATAACACGTTTCTGATCTGCTGCTATAACTTCCTTTGGTTGTGGTGATAGATCTATAATACGGCTTTCAAAATATAATACATTTTGTATAAAAGGAATCTTAAAATGCAAACCAGGCAGCAGAACTTCATTGCTAACAATCTTACCAAACTGTAGAACAATTGCTTGTCTTCCCTCATATATCATAAACAAACCTTGAAATATAAAGCTAAAGATTATAAACAAAGCTATAATTATATATTTTAAATTCTTCACACCTACCTCAATCCTTTCATGCTTTCATTTACTGAAAAAAGTGGCAATAAAGCATTTTTGTTGGTAAGTAAAAGCTTTTCCTTGCCTTCAAGGACATTTTCAATTGTTTCCAAATAAATCCTTTTTTTAGTCACAAACTTATTTTGCTTATACTGTTCATATAACATCAAAAAACGCTCTGTCTCACCTATAGAAGCATTGACAACCTGAGATTTATAGGCTTTAGCTTCATTAACTATACGCTCTGCCTCACCACGAACTCTAGGTAATATTTCATTTTTATAAGCAGAAGCCTCATTAATTGTTCTTTCTTTATCAGCTTTAGCAGTCTGCACATCACGAAAAGCATCTATAACTCTTGCTGGTGGATCTGCCTTTTTCATCTGCACTGACTCAATATGAACACCCATTGCATATTCATCTACAGTTCTTTGTAGTATTGCTATACTCTCCTGTGCTATAGCTGCACGACCAATGCCTTCAATAATATAACTTATTTTATTTTTCCCTACTGCTTCACGCATTGCACTTTCTGCAGCAGCTTTAACGGTAATGCCACGTTTATCATCACGCAAATTAAATAAATACTTCTTTGCATCTTTAATGCGCCACTGTACTTCAAAATTTATGTCAACTATATTCTCATCGCCAGTCAACATCAAGCTTTCAGCCAACAAATCATCTCTAGAAGGGCCAGATCTATAGCCAATTTCTTCATGATTGATAGTAGTAACATCAACCAATAAAACTTTCTCTATAGGTGATGGAAAATGATAATGCAAGCCAGATGTAGTAGTAAGTTGGTATTTACCAAAACGAAGCTCCACACCTTCTTGATTTGGTTGAACAGAGTAGAATCCAGTAGCCAACCATAAAAAACATAATAAAAAAATACCTAGTAAAAAAAACTTTTTATTAAAACCATTAGGAATAAACTTATCCAAACCACCAAGATCAATATTTTTCCATGCTCTTCTGTAGGAGGTGTTTTTTCTACCATTAGGTGATTGCTGACTCCATGGATTATTATCCAACATAACCTATAAATAATATTATTTATAGGTTAAATAATAGCTATATTAAAACTAATGTCAACCAAACTAACAAACAACATTTCTTGCAGTTAATCTTAAATTACTGCTTGTTTGCATACAATATAAACAAAAATCAATCAAAACATCTTAAGTTATTATAAATATTCCATAGATAAATTTTGCATAAATTGCTGACCTTCTCCTAAAAATAAACTACCAATCTCTTTATAAAAACTACCAATATTTACATCAGCAAAAAATTCTCCTTTATTGAACATCTTCATGGTAATTGTTTTATCTTTATTAATTTTAACAAAAAGTTTTAGATTATCACTACCTCCATCAGTGCAATCTAAATCATCTGAAGTATTAACAGAATTCTTCTCACAAGACTTACAGTCTTCTACAGATTGAATATGGAACTCAGCATTCTCCTTGTCAATATGCAATCTCATAGATACATTGCCTAGACCCTTTGCAAGGCATGTGTACTTACCAGAATTCTTATCAAAAGTTAAATTAACATAATAATCTTTTTCACCAACACTAGAAGCAACAGCATTAATAATCAAAGCAGAATCGGCACTACTACCCCTCACTTCAGAGCCATGTTGACTATCTTCTTCCTCTAATCTGCCAATATCTATAACATTAGCACCAGTACTACTACTTCTCACACCTCTAAATCTCATGGCTAAAAAATTAACACACCAGCTAAAAAATCCCCTTTGATGCTCGTGAATTTCTAAATTTCTACGGTATCTGCAATATGTATATATAAAAAATAATACCATACTAGCAAAAACTCCTGCACCACCTGTTGCACCAGTAGCAGCAGCTATATCAATATCAGGGCTATAATCTATAGAGCTAGAGCTATAATCTATGGTTGTTTCCTGGCTTCTATTTGCAAGCATTGTTAATGTATTGATAGGATTTATACTAGGCATGGGGTGTCACCAAAAAATCAAATTAATAAATAGTATTATACTAATTTGCATCTAAGTAAATCTTAAAACCTAATTAACTGTGTGCAACAACAACTTTATTAAATACCTGAAAACATTGATTATACAGTAAATCAAGATATATATAAACAAATACCACACAATAATATAGTTCTGAGATAAATATACTATATATACTTAAAATTACTTTTACTAAATAAATCTATATTAAAAATTAGTATAAATACAATCAATTATCAATCTTGTTAACTAAATATACAGTCAATCAAAATGATTTTTTAGCAATTGATCAATAAAATTTATGAAAATATTAATTATTGAATTAGAATTCTACTAAATTAGTTAGAATTTAATAAAAAACTAATAGTAATAGCAATTCAATATTCAGAAAGAGTAAAACACATCAAATTATAAGATATGCTGAATTAATAAATAAAGCATATAAGAAAATGTTACAAACATGAACATTGTTTATGATTTGTATCAGAAAATGTAATAATATCATAACTATCAAAAGATTGCCATTTTAAACCACCACCACGTGTTAAAGCAGCATCAACTTCATCATCAATCTTACAATTATCCTCATTTGTCTTGTGAAAATAGATTTTGTTGCATAAACAATAAAACATAATACCAGCAATAAAAAGTACTAGTGTTGTGCAAGCAACAGCAATTGGAAAATCATAAGAATATAAAAGATTACTTTCAGATGATGTGTTT
>NZ_CAWVOK010000002.1:0-14863 GCF_963930935.1 Candidatus Xenohaliotis californiensis | reverse complement strand
ACCAAAAAATGGAGTGTATAAATGGTCAAAAATTATACATTTTTTAGGTAATATATCATCAATTTTTAATATTATAACCTTAAAAGAAAAACAATTTTACTTTTTCTGCTGATTTACATGTAACGCTATAGACTATTTTAACCCACTTATTTTATTTTATTTCAATAGTATTATAAATATCATAAATTGTAATATTTTTTATTGATGCTGAGTAAATATTTTCTTCCAGAAGGAACAGTTTTCCTAATAATCAATTTTTCAAATTTATTAAAGTTAATAATATAATATATTTTAATAAAACAACATAATATTATTTTTAATAAATTTAATAATTGCATAATAGTTGTGTAACTATCTATAATAATAACTTTAAGTTTATTAATTCTATATTTTTCATACAAATATTTTACTATTTTTTAGACATTTTCAGGATACATTATACAAATATCTTTAGCATTAGACTCATCAATTTCAGCAGATAAAATCTATATGCCATTTTTATGGTTAAGTAAATACCATATTGACTATCTATTGTTTTTAAAATCTTATCTTTAAGGTGTATAAAAAATTTCAAGGCAGACCTATTAAATTAACACTAGAAAAGTTTCCTGATCTATCTATTAAAAATGCAAAAAAAAATAATGAAAGTGTTGAGTAAGATGGCTCAAATAATTAATTCAATTAAGGGTAAAAATAACTATATGAACATGACATTTGGATATTTTTTTGAGCATGAATATATAAAAAATATGCACTTGTTTACAAAAATCATATTGCAATGTATATTGATGCATTTAGAGTACATTTAAAAACATTCAAAAATCATTGATTAAAAGATATCACCTCACGTGAAGTGGAGACTTTGCACAACTTTATCAAAGATAACAGTGGAATATGCACCACCAATCATACTCTAAAAATACTGAAACCCATATATAACAAGGCTATTGAATGAGGATATGAATACAACAATCCCACAATAAAGTTAAAAAATTCAAAACTAAAACAAGAGATAGATTTCTACAACCAAATGAATTACTGGGATTCTTTTGGGCAATTAATGAAGAAGGGAATACAGATATGAGAGATTATCTTTATTTACTGATATTAACTGGCGTTAGAAAAACAAACTTAATGGAAATGGAATGGAATGAAATCAGCTTTCCATTTAAACAATTAGATAATTCAAGAAACTAAAAATAGCGAGACAATAGTAATTAATCTAGTAAAAAAAGCAATGAAAATACTCCAATCAAGAAAAAATAAATCAAAATGGGTGTTCTCAAGTCAAAAGAGTGCATCTGGACTATTGAGGAACCTAAGAGAGAATGCATAGAAAAGGATAGTTAAACGTGCTGACATAGAAAACCTTCAAATACATGACTGCAGAGAACATTGGGATTATGGCCAGCTATTACTGACACTAGTGGATATATAATAAGAAAATCACTGGGACACAAAAGCCCTCAAGTTTAGTGCTATTATGCCAGACTGACTAATGATCCTGCGAGGAAATCTGTGACAAAAGCTACAGATGCAATGCTTGCACTACAAACCTTGCTAAATATCTATGAAGAAGTAAGATATAATTATTCCTTGTCCTATGAAAATTAATGGTAGATAAAAGAACTGAGTAATTAGCAAATAATATTTGCTAGATACTATTGATAAACATAATACTCCACCAAACATTGCTATAGAGATTCACCTAAAGTGGCTACAATGGCAACAATATTACAAATCAATACTTCCAGTATGCTGCAATTTTACTACAGTTGCTACAATACTATATGAGTGACTGCCAACTATTTCAAAATTAGTAAAACCAATTTACTCAAAAAATCATTAAAAATTATCACAGAAAGCTATCCATTAAAGCCAAAGATAAACTCTTTATTTAAAAGAAAGATAAATCAATCTCTCAAAAATTTAAAAATAACAATATATCATGCAAAAGAGTATTCCATAAGTACTTCACGACTTCACTTGCAACACCATTGTAACGCACATCAATCCTTCACCCACTCTATCCATAAATAAGGTGATTATTCATGATATTTTTTATCGTATTCTTATATGGACACATAATCTATTATGAAGTGATACACTAAATTAAATTACTCAATTTAAAGTAGTAAGGTAATATAATAATACTCAAAAAATACCCCTTAAATAAATTCAAGAGACGTAAATTGAATCACAAAAATCCCCCTCCTCGCTAAACTAACTCCATACACCTAAAAAACTGTAGACAGAAATTCTCCCAACAAGCTGCATGATATTTACGTAACTAAACTCCAAAAACAAATAAATACATTACTTTTATTTTTCCATAATCAGCAGTCAGCTTTATCTTGCTATCTTTGAATAAGTTGAAGGAAAAATTTGAGTCACAAAAAGTACTGATGGGCAAAAGAATGATATATTATTTAATATCTTGTGACATACCTTAGATATTGTGAAATGATCCAAAGAATATTAAGGTTGGCTTCATTTCATTGGGTCTTTAGGTTTAAAGCTACAATTTATCCAACATCTCTATTGCACAAATCACAATATGGAAGGCCAAATTTATAGGCATTGCATTACCTATCTGTTTATATTGAGATGACATTGAACCTTTAAATTTCCATGAATCTGAAAATGTTTATATTCTAGATATTTAAAGGCCTAGTTTCTATTGGATGATATCTTTCTGTTTGTTTTTGTGATGGACTACAGGTTAATGTTAGTGATGACCAATCAAAACTAAGTCTTCTGGCCATGCCAGTTCTTCTACCAGTATGATAAATTGCCTTCATGTATTCTTTTTGGAATTCTATTGGTAAATCTTTCCAGTACCCACCTTGTGGTACCATTTTCAATACCTCCTTTTTTTTGTTGAATATTCTTCCCAATGGAAGGTAGGCAACCAACTAAAGCTTCACCAACAGTTATTAAGTAATCTTTTTCTTTTGGGAAAATGAAAGGAATATCTAAATCATTTCTTATGGCCAGAATAATCAACCTTTCTCTTTTTTATGGGATG
The DNA here is from genome assembly GCF_963930935.1 of Candidatus Xenohaliotis californiensis. Lineage (NCBI taxonomy): Bacteria > Pseudomonadati > Pseudomonadota > Alphaproteobacteria > Rickettsiales > Anaplasmataceae > Candidatus Xenohaliotis > Candidatus Xenohaliotis californiensis. The sequence continues at coordinate 11,835 of NZ_CAWVOK010000002.1, read as the reverse complement.
TCCAAATACTGGGATTTCAGTATTTTGAACTGCACTCTATACCCAAGCTCTTCCAAGACATTAATCATGGTCTCAAGGATTTTGCCATTATCATGTTTCAATAACCCACTCACATTCTCACCTATGGCAATTTTTTGATTTGTTTCTTTAATACATCTAGCAAACTCGAGAAACAAAGTCCCCCTAGTGTCTTCAAGTCCCAAGCTCTTTCCTGCATAACTAAAGGCCTGACAAGGAAATCCAGCTTGCACAACATCTATGTTTCGATATTTACTAAAATTAAGACTCAAAACATCAGCACAGATTATATTTGTGGCACTACCAAAATTTTCCCTGAGTTGTAGCAAACTGCCTGCTTATCAATTTCGTTTAGCAGAACATGGTTTAAACCAGCATTCTCAAATCCCAACGATGTTCCACCTGTGCCAACAAAAAGCTCTATTACTCTGTAATGGGTTTTTTGTCTGATTTAAAAATTTTATAACTGTTTATATTGTTTAGATATTCCATTGAATTTCTTGTTGACTCTATCAATCTCTTTAAGATCAAAAAGTCTATAATTTCTATTTGTTCTAATAGATTTAATTAAACCTTTCTTATCCCACCTTCTTATTGTGGCTGTTGAAACATTTAATTCTTTACTTGCTTGCTGAACAGTTAGTTTCATTATCTATAAATTTGAATAATATAATGTACTTAAATAGTATTGTATAACCCTTTGCATTATACAATGGGTTGTTTTTTATTTAAATGCTTGTTCGAATAATTTTTCAAAAAGAGGGTCTAACAAAATCTTTGAATTATCAGATTTTAGCATAAGGTATAGTTTTATATATTTTATAAATTGCATTTTTATCGCCAGTTACAATCTCATAGAAACTCTTGTCATCAATTTCTATAATATGCTTATTTTCTAACCTTCTTGTGCTTATTTTATTGTCTGATAGCATAAATGGTTTACTAAATCTTTTTTTAGTTAAAATAGCCACATAATAAGCCATGTACCAACTTATTTTCTAATAAATTATTAAAATCATCATAAATATCTTTCTTATGGTTTCCTTTTGCTGTGTTAAATTTATTTTTTATTTCAGCTATAACCTTCTTTTTTTTATTTACTATATCAATAACTCCACCAATTTTGAAATCCTCTCAATCCTCAATGCTTCCAAGTAATTTTTAATGAAATGCTCAAATCTCATTTTGAAAAATTTTTTGAATTTGCCTTATTTTTTCTGTCTTAATCTACTCTGTTAATGATATTTCATGAAAAGAAGCATCGAATATCGCTGATAATAGATCTATTATATTATAATTGCTGTAGAGTTTCTTCTTTAGTTATAATTGATGTTTGTAGAGTTTTAACTATACCCTCACATAAGTGATACAGTTTATCGTATTCTAAAAAATCTATATTATATTTCATTCTCACTTACTTTAATTTAAAGAAATCAGACAACTTAACTCTAAACTATAATCTTCTTTTGATTTAACTACTAGCACAATAAATGCAATATCAAATCACACGAACAGTATTAATACATTTAGCACAATATTGCTACAAACAAAAATAAATAACTGGTGACTTACTTCAAAAAAAGAATAAATTTAAACCTTAAGGGAATTGTGCTTTTTTAAAAAACATCAGAAAAACTTCATTGATACCCCAAAAAACTATAGAGAAGCGGAGCAATACAGACTTCAATCCATTGCCATAGAGCTTGCTTACAAACCAACAGGCTAACTTTTCCAAGAACAAATCAACTGCCAGTAACATCCTAGAGTCTATCTTATAGAGTTTTAGATTGATGCAATATCTAGTTTCTAAAATACCTTCAGTTCCTCAACATTATTCTCATGGAATAGAGGGAGTGACTCATGTCAAATGGAGGCACTCAAAAAGAGAGAAGAAGTCCAAACATAAGGGATTATAATATTTTATCTGGGGGCAAGATGTCAATTGATGATGATTTGCTGAGATAAGTTTCCCAAAATTCATTTAGAAAAATCAGAAAATATGACAATAACTTAGTTGGGCAGACAAAACAACCTGATGTTAGTTGCATAACCAAACACAAAATTATTTGATTTCTCTATCTATAGTACTGAATAAATCCTATATCTCATCATCCTTCTCATCTGAAATAACCTTTCTCTTTCTCTTCAATTTCTCATTATTATCAAGGCGTTCTTGGATACACTTTTTAAGCTTTGCAAATTCTTTTTCTGGGCTAGCAAACCAGTCTGTTGACCAAATACGATATATGTGCCAACCCAACCCTTCAAGCACTTGCTGATGGATAACATCACGTTCACGTGCTGATATGGATTCTGGGCACTGGAAATCCTCCTTGGTAGCACCATCATGCTCAATGCCATTATCTATCTCCACTGATTGGAAAGTTGAATTTGGTGGAAGCTGCTTTGGATCTCCAACAACAACAATCTGATCTGCACGAGCAATGCCACTCAGTGCATACTCTGGACGTATCTGTAAGGATTCATCAATCACAACAAGATCAAATTTAAACTTCCCAGGCTCAAAATATTGAGCCACAGTTAGTGGTGACATCAGAAAGCAAGGCTTGATCTTTTGAATTGACTTACCAGAACGCCTCATAAGACTCCTAACTGAAATGTGTTTGCTGTTTTTCAACTTCATTGCTAATAAGAGCATATTCTGTCAATTCACTTTTCTTGATAGAACTTTTTCCAAGTATAGGCCTAGCAGCATTGAGTTCATTGCAAAGTTCTTGTTGCTGAAATTCCACTATCTCCTGATTCAATTTTTTAATTTTTAATCTGCTTTGCTCCAGACTTCTACCTTCTGTTCTTAAAATCTCTGAGTTACGCTGGCAAATCTCAGACTCCATAGCCTTGTAAACCAAGTGCTTAAAAGCATTGGGTATTGTTCTAATATCCAGTCTCTCCTGATCATATAGTTAGTAACTGCTTCCCAATAGATCCATCAGCTTTAGCTCTAGCATACCATCTATTGAGATTGATCCATTGATTGAGTGCCTCTGGATTATCTAAGGCTTCTGATAATTTTTTGATTAAATCAGTCCAATAATTTTCATCTAACCAAGAGTCAAAGTGAATGCTAAAAAAATTATCAACTTTTGTTGCAAGGCTTGTTATATTTTTGATGGCATTAATTAAAGATTTCAACTGAACTTTGAAACCCTTCCAGTTTTTAAAAAAATCCTTATTTAATAAAATATCAAAAGCACTCTCCATCCCTGGTGCATTCAAATAAATGCCTATAAAATCTATTGTTTTATCAATGTCTTCGATATTTGTTTTAACACCATCATAGGCATCACTGAAAAACTTTTCAGCCACCCCTCTTTCTTTGTCAATGATATCACATGCTTCCTTGGCATCTTGAAGATATGGCAGATCCTTGTCTATGTTATTGAAAGTAATCACCTTATTGGAAGATAAATTTTTAAGCTAATTTTTTAATTCCCTCAAACTTGCAACTTTCTTTCTCAAGTTATCTAAATATTCACCAATGGTAATCTTAAGTGAAACATCATCTTTAATGTTCATTATTTTGTTTTTCAGTACAACAAAATGCTCATTGTTTGCCAATTCCACAGCTATATCGAGATCATCTCTATCTTCCTTCAAAAGCCATTGACGAACATTTTGAGAAAACTTATCACCAGATGCATAACGTTTCCAAACACTTACTGCCCACTCATTAATTTTCTGAAGCTTTCTAAAATCAGTCTTTATGCCATCAAACAATGAACTACATAGCGTTTGAAGTTGACTGTCCTGTTCAATCTCTTCTTTTTCTTTTTTATTATTGGCAATAACACGTAGCATATCAGCAGACTTCTTGGGATCAAATTTATTTTTTTGCTTAGAAAACATAACAATGATCTTTTTTGCCTGACGGTAAGATGAGTTAAAAATGGCAAAAAGTCCAGCATCTTCAAGTACAGTGGCATGCATATGAATTTCATGTGATTGCCCCATCATTGAGAGATCATGGCATTTTTCTTTATCATCTAGAATTATTCGAACTCGCTCACATATGTCAACAGCAATCTGTAAGCGTGGTGCATTAATCTCATCGACAATACCACTTGTCAAGAAAGTAGATAGTCACGTGGCACTGAGGCGATATAGTCTAACACCTCTACCAACGTGTAAATTTTATCCATATCCTCTGTGTAAAATCTTATCCATACCCTCATTTTTCAACAAACCAAACCATTCACCAATATCTAAAAGGGATTTGAGATTATTGTCCCATAGCTTTAGTCCACCTTCCAAATCATTAACGTGCTTCTGCATATCAAGCGTGATCATATTATCAACCTCATTTTCTTTTGCAGCTAATATATCTCTCTCAATCTCCTGAGTATTGTTGACAATGGTAGATGCATTCTGTATATATTGAATTTTCTCTAATCTCAACCTATACTTGTGAATCTGCTCAATAAAAAGCACAAAAGCATCTGCTTTTTCTTTACTCCCTAGATTAGCTATGAAAGCTTCATTTAATGTACTGGTGTTGTAATCAACAAGGTTATTGAGGTAATTGCAAAATATCTCAACAGCTTGTGTGGTGTTATCAACAAAGAGGTTAAACTCCTTATTGAAGGATTCCAGATTTAATTGAATTTTTTCAAGCCCATCTTTCCACTCTCTAATCAGTTCCTTTAATTCGTTCTGCTGGGGTAGGCTTAGGTCATCACTAGCAACAAAATGCCATGGATGTTTGTCATTTTTAAATTCACTGTCAATCTCTTCTTTTAGGCATACTATATTGTCCAATACCTCAACATAATAATTGAATTCACTTTCGGATAAATCGGCTTGCTCAAAAGATATTTTGTGTTGCTTGATCGTCAAAGGCAGTTCATTAATATGATCTTTCTAAAGTCTAACACCCCATAAATACCCATGAATGGACTTACCTCGTTTGCCAAACTTGGAATTCAGGGTGTTGATGTATTTTGCAATGTGATCTCTGGATCTCCCAAACTCTTCTTTCTTTGAAGTCAGGTAGCCACCATCACTTCTTGTATCACGTAGATCTAAATGCTCCTTTATGGATTTCACAACCTTAATTTTTTTAATTTCTGAATGCAGCTAAAGGCAATATGGATTTAAATTCACATTACTTAAGCGCTTATGTACTACATTCAAAGCAGCTACTTTTTCTGCTAAAAACAAAACTGACTTTTTAGCTGCAAGAGCATTGGCTATAATATTAGTGATTGTTTGAGATTTTCCTGTTCCAGAGGTGGTCCATGAATAACTGTATTATGACCCTTCATTACATCAACTAGCGCACTGTACTGTGAATCATCAGCAGAGGCAACAGGCAATGGTACAATTTTTTCAACTTCAAGTGTGTCGATATCATAATCCGTAGCATGCACATCATCAAACTCATCATCAGATCTAATGAGCAATTTTTGCACAATCTCATTGCTCAATATACCAATACTATCTGGCCATTTTTCAGAATCAAGATCATGATATATAGCAATATGAGCAAAATGAAAACAACCCATAGTTATAAACCGCTGAATTTCCCATTTTTCCTTTTTATCCTCCCGTACAAGATTCAAACCTTCTACATGTAACTTTCCGGCCTATCTTCCTTGGTAAATATTGGAATCTCTATACCAAAATCCTTACGAAGACATTCTGACAAAGATTGATTGATTTCAGCCCTTTCCCCAGTAGCTTTTATGCAGTATATACATCCTCCGGATGACCATTTCTTTTTAATTTCAAGTTGAAGCAACAATAATGGCAACACACATTTAGTTGAATTGTCTGGCTTATGCCACTCTAAAAAACCAAATGCAGCATAAAGTGTATTCACACTGGATTCTTCAATGTCCATCTGAATATGTGAGTACAATCCATTTAATTTTCGGCTCATTTCCTCTGGTTTAAGAAGTGTTTGAATGAATTTATCTGTATGTTTTTTTGCATTTTCTTGATCTTTGGATATTGGATTTGGCATTTCATAACTTGGATCAAGATGGTGTTTCTCAGCAATCTCGATATTACTAAAGCTTTTTTGCTCCTCCCATGCTGGTAGATTTAATCCTTTGCGAATCTTATTGCGAAGTTCACGCTCAATTTGCTTAATTTTATCTGAAGCACCTTCTTTATTTCTATTGACAAATTTATTGGCTTCAATAAAATCCATATCAGTAGATTTAACCTTCTCAAGAAGAGATTTAAATTCAGTTGTTTCTTCATCTGATGGAATTTCATCCTCTTTTGGTAAAGCCAAAAAGGTTAGCTCCTTGTCATCTAAAAAATCATCATAAAACAAATCTGGCAGTTCATCAATAACACGAATATGTTTCAGGGATTGTGGATTATGTTTAAATGATATCAAGTTGCTTTTCCTGCTTGTATCAAGCAACTTAGATCGATATTGTGCAACACGTTTATTTAAAAAATTCATATCTATGTCCATCTCCTTGTCTCTCAACAATTTCCTGATTAATCTGCTCATAGATATTGCATCCATCCTTATCCTCTCTCCATGTTATGAAACCCCAACTATCGGATTCCTCAACCCAGATCTTATTAATTGACTCTTTTTCCTTGTTATCTTCCTCCCATCAGATGTATATCTATCGGTATATGTAGCAATAAAAATGAGCTTATCTCCCTACAGCAACTATTCCAACATAGATTAAAGATATTTTTTTAAAATTGAAATCTGATCCAATATTTTTGATGATTTCTGTTTTGGGGAATCTTTTTTGCATGTAGTTGATCTGTCTTTTAAGATCTTTTTTTGCTTATAAAGTAAGATTGCACAGTAGCAGATACTCCCTACTCCAACATCCTTTTTGATATATAGTATATCATATAATCTTTATTCTTCTTCGTTTCTTATTGTTTTTATCAATTCTTAATTGTCATACTTTTTTAATATATTTAGCTGAAGAGCTAATAACCTTGCTGTATAACTTATTAACATAAATAATAAAATATTTTTATAAAAAAAAGTAAAAAACAAATTATTCTCAACAATTGATAGGCTCACTTAACGTTATTATTTTTAAAAAAGTAACAACAAACAGAACATTCAAAAAAATAAAATAACATCAAATAAAGTAATAGCTATATCAAATACTATTACCAGCTACCACTCAAGAGCATCAGCAGGGCACCTCACTTGATGATATAATTTTCGTATTTACAAATGATACACCTTATATTCAGTGGGATTATTTATCGTATTTACAACCTACCTTCTTCCTGCTTCCATTAGAAAAAAGCTTGGTCAAAAACTCCTGAAAATTCAATGTTTCTGGAAAAATCCTATTTTTTTACTGCATGACCTTAACAGCAGTACTTTCAACAAAACAAAGATTGTAAGATCAAAAAAATACAGAAAAACACAAAAAACACCATTTTTAACACCTACAATTGTCACACTATTTTGTTGAAAATGAGCTATCCATCAGTAGCTACTGTGCTTATATGACCAGAAAACCAAAACCTTAAAAAAATTTTTTATTGGCCGCCAAGTGGATAATGGTTAGCTAAATGTTGAGATACACTCTTGTATATAAATAATTATTACAAAAAAAATAAATAAAATTAATTAATTCAAAGCAAGCAGCCAAATATCTTGTCATCAACAGGAGCACACTAGTAGTATGGACTTGCAACAAATGGCTACAACACCCTACATCAAGATTGGCTCTCATAGAATGTGTGATATTGCAGATTTAGATGAATTTATTGAACAAAACAAAATTCATCCAGCAAATATAATGCAATCTGCCTCAGAGGAAATTACTGTTAATAAATTCTTTGCACAAATCATCATTTTCTATCTGCTTTAAAGTACTTCATAGAATTAAACTGCTAGTATTATTTGTAATTAATGTCAATCTTGTGAAATGCTTTAAAGTATTCTTGATTTTCATCACAAAGCTGTTTTAGTTCTTTAATTTTTTTATCTAAATAAGCTTTAGATACCTTTCATCCCACCAAAAGATAACAGGCTCATTCCTATGTGCTTTAAAAGCCTATTGAGCAGTTCTCTGTCAGTAATTTTGTATAAAAATCTAAATTTAGATAAATATTTTTTTGTTTTCATAATTAACATAAATAAAAATATATTAATTAATATATGGTGCTTGTAATACACATTTACAATACCTTAAGCAGAGAACCACTAAGGAATAGAATAATACCACATTAATAGTATAAATTAATATTTGTTGTTTGATGCATATAAATTATTGTACAAAGCATACCCAGAGTATATCATAAGTTTGTTGATTTAAGTGAAAGGATTAATTTCACTGGTCGGAGCGGCGAGATTTGAACTCACGACCCCCAGTCCCCCAGACTGATGCGCTACCAAGCTGCGCCACGCTCCGATTTATAGTTTAATCCACAGCTAACCAAAACTCAGGAAATAAATACAATTAAGACATAATTACCAAAAAATTATATTATTTATGCAACAAATAAAATCAATTAAATCATTATGGCAAGCTTTATTTCCTATGCCATTTAATAAAAAATAAATTATACAGTAAAATAAGCATTCCCAGTATAAAATGTTCTAATATTGAGCATTAAAAACTACTAGATCTAATAGCACACATGCTCAACATAACATACATCTTCACAATAGCACCATAAACCAAATGGACAATAACACTCTGGCTCACAATACATCACATCTTCACAATAATAGTAGTAATCTACAAACATTTAGACATCCTAGACAAAATCTACTTTGTCATAATTTATATTAAAATAATCAAACATCATTATACAACATGTGATTATAAAAACAAACACATATTAAGCAAAAACTGTTTGCTCACATTCATCTCAATGCTTAACTTCTATCATGTGCAGCAATTTCTACAAGTGGGTCCAACACCATTTCTTTAATACTACATTTTGCATTTGCTACCCCTAATTCTACAAGTTCATCTAATGATAATTTATCATCTTTATGAACAGCATACATATCCACTAATTTATCAATATTAACAATATCACACATATATTGTATAAATGGATATTTATTAGACAATTCTCTGAACATAACATGTTCTTTTAAAGCATCTACAGTGCAACTAACAGCTGCAAACATAATGCCTAAATATTCTTCAGGAGACAATCTAGTCATTAGATCTCTTGAGAGTGCTGCAGGTGAATTTAGGCTATTTCTGCATAAACCCATAGCTGTATTGTACTTCCTAATATATTTAGTCATCATTGCATAATTTGGATTGTTCACTGGACTGCATAAACTACTAAAAGCAAACTTCTCATCTTTATTAAGAGAACTAATAAAAATTTCATAACCATATCCAACTTCTTCTATTGTCTTATTCTTCATATAGCACACAAACCTACTTAACTTTTCTAAAAAACCTAAAGAAACTTCTATATTACCACTAATTTTTACGTTATCTAAAAAGAAAATAGATGATTTAATATTTTGACAAACCTGCTCCATAAAATCACTTGAGTCAAAATCACTATCTTTAAATATTCTATGCAGAACTCTGTTATACAAATCATCTAATGGCCCACTGCTAAATTCTCTACCTGCTGCTTGCATTGCTGAAACAAAACTCTGTGATTTAGAAGTCAAAAGACCTAAAAGTGCATAATCACAGGTTAGACAAAGCTTATCAATTAGCAGGTCTATAGAACTATCACTCATACCAAAGACTAATTTCTCACTACTTGGTGCACTAAAGCTATCATAATGTAAATAATCTGATAGCTCCTCGGAGCCATTTGCAGAACAAACACTTTGTACTATAGATGCAAATTGGAAGATATTAAGTCTACACAGCAATTCTCGTTTTTTAAGCATAGATTCTTTACTATGTAAGCTTCTAATTTGACTTAATGACATTAGATAACTAGCAGTTCTATGGAAATCAATATCAACAGATTTCAAATCCAAGATATCTACAAAAGACTTAACAGTCATTGATAGACGTTTGATATCATGAGCAAAATCAGCAGAAACACTAGAATAACAATCAAGTAATTTAAATACCAAGCTCATAGTAGACTTTAAAGAGCAATCAGCAATATAAGCCTTGTGTTTAGACCAACTTACAAAAGGCATAAACTGATCGGACAAAACACATTCTGCTTTATTCTCTGCAACATTCCAAAAATCTTGTAAAGAAGTATTGTCATATGAAGTCATATTGCCATCAAATCCATAGTATGAACTAACCATAGATCTACCACTTTTAGCATAAAACCACCTCTTAAATGAAGATAATAATCTTGATAATGGATTAAATGAAGCTAAGTAGCCAACAAAACATAAGCAAGCTATAGCAAATGGAATAAAGACATAAGCTGGACAAACAAACATTGATACAAGCAATATAGGCCCTATAAACACTGACACAAGATTATCAAGCAACATTAACCTAGAATTTTGTAATAAAGTTGACCTCATCTGCATAAAAAGCAATAATATTAAATAGCAAAATATAGCAATAGGTCCAATTAAAAAGGTGGTGGTAAGCACAGCAGTTATTGCAGTTATTGCAAATAATACAGTAGTTATTGTCAATGCATTAACACTATAGTTTAAATATCTCTTATGGGATATAATATCAGCAACTGGTTTTTTAATGTTTCTCTTATTTTTATATTCTTTTTTGTTTAAAAGATTTAGTATACAATATAATTTATGAAATTTTTGCTGCAAATCCCTAATTCCAAACTTATGCCAAGAACTAAAAGAGCTCTCATTAGAAAACAAAGTATTTCTAAGAAATTTTATAAAATCATCACTGCTATCAAATCCCTTAAATTTTTCAGTGAAATCACCACCTAAAGTGTCTATCATATCTTGCCTAAGTATCTCAACAACTGTGTCATGCAACATTTTCATTGCTTCTTCCATAAAAAAGTCAAATGATTCTTTAGATTCATGATAATTCTTAGAATTATATGATTTGTATAATTCATCAAAACGTTTCATAAGCTCGCAAAACAGCATGGACATTTTATATATAACAGCAGCATCAATCTCTATATCTAATGATCCATCATTATGTTGTGAGCTTAATAATACACTTGCATTTTCTACACTCTCATCTACAAAATTAGCGCAGAGTTTCTGTACAAATGACATAGAAGACTTAACATTAGTATCTCGTTCTGCATCATTATCGTTATTATTTGACCTATCACCTTTAAAGCACATAGACCAAAGCAATATTGGAATAAACACATCTGGGAGTTCAATCTCTTTAGAGTCAAATGATCCAAGATTTATCCTGCAACCAAATAAACTAGTCAAACTTTTCAATGAGTCACCAAAATTAAACAATATCCTTAATCTTTGTGCACTTAATATCTTGGCAAAATAAAATGATTTAGATAAATGACCATCTATGTCTAGGTAATTAATAAGCATTGATATTGGAAGATCAATACCATAATCCTCACCACTTGGATCAGATAGCTTGAGGTTGAAGCTATGTGAATAATTAGATAATCTAGGCATTATTTTTTAAATATTGTATAATTTAATAATCTTGTAATTATACCATAATTAAAAAATAAGAAAACTACTTATCTATCTTTATAACTATCCAAGACATAGACTACACAAGGTGTAAAAAACAAAGTTATTAATGTTGCAAAACTTAAACCACCAGCAATTGATGAAGAAAGTTGCACCCACCATTGACTAGAAGGAGGATTGAAAAATATCTTAAAGCTAAAAAAATCAATGCTAACTCCTAGTACCATTGGCATTAGACCTAACACAGTTGTTGCAGCTGTTAGCAGAATTCGTGCAATTCTGCTAAC
>NZ_CAWVOK010000001.1:0-15304 GCF_963930935.1 Candidatus Xenohaliotis californiensis | reverse complement strand
ATTAATCTTTATTTTTTTTTTATTTTTTGAGACACAATTGAATTAAAAATATTTATTGATAAATCATAAACATCATTTTTATATTCAAGTTTTTTCTCTTCTTTTGTTTGTGCAAGTCTTTTTTTTAAAGATTGCATTTGTAAATTTAGCACTTCAACAAATTCAGTGCAAGTGGTTTCAATTGTTTTGTTTATATTATTTCTTACGTTATTTATAAGCTCATAGACTTGATTGTTTGCATTCTCCAATTTTTGAGTATACCCTGAAGTAATATTTTTTTCTTTTTTATGCAAATCCTGCATTTGCTTGGCAAGATTTTTCGCCAATAAATTACGTAGATTTTTTATACTACGTATTCTAGGAATGATAACTTTATCAAGCAGTAAATAAAAAGCAAAATATGTAATAAACAACCATAAAAGTTGTGATGGAAAGCTTTTATAGTTGAGCTGTGGGATTGAATTATTCATTATTTAAACATTAGCAGCAGTGCTACAACAAGTGCAAAAAGACCCATGGCTTCTGCAAGTCCAGCTCCAACATAGACATATTTAGACATTTTTTCCTCTGCGCCAGGATTTCGAGATATGCTATCCACCATTGCTACAAAAATTTTACTTATAGCTATTGCAGCACCAATCATTCCAAAAATAGTAAAACCAATTGCTATATATTTAAATGCTTCTGGATCCATATTAAAACTCAATTTGTATTTATTTTTTTACTAATGTAAATTTATAACACTATCTAAATATACGCAAGTTAAAATAGCAAAAATATAAGCTTGCAATGCTGCAACAAATAATTCCAGTAAGTGAAGAGTAATCAAAAATGTAAATGGTATCACAGCAAAAAATATGCTTAACTGTGCTATAAAAATAGCAATAACTTTTAGCATTGTATGTCCAGCAATCATATTAGCTCCAAGCCTTATAGCTAATGTAGCTGCTCGAGATAAATAAGTTATAATTTCAATTATTACCATTAATGGTATAAGCCAAGATGGCGTTCCTGGTGGATTAAAAATTTTTATAAATCCTATGCCATGTTTATAAATTCCAACTATAGTTACAAAAACTACTACCATTGCACCCAATGCAAAGGTTACAATAATATGACTTGTAACAGTAAAGCCATATGGCATAAGACCAACAATGTTGCATGTTAGTATATATAAAAATAGAGTAAAAATAAAAGGAAAAAATGCCATTGCAGATTCACCAGCAACAGAAAGCATAGTTTTTTCTGTAAAAGAATATAACATTTCTACAACAGCTTGTTTTTTATTAGGAATAAATTGACACTTATGTGTGCTGATTAGAAGCAGTGCACCAGTAAATAAAATTGATAAGCACATAAAAAGAGCAGAGTTACTAAAGTCAATATTAAGACCAAACAACTTAGGCAAATTAATCAAAGAATATATGCGAAATTGATCAAGTGGATTGTGCATTATAGATCTGATTGTTTATATTGCATATTTTTTAACAATTTTTCAAAGATTTCAATAAAAAACTCATCTGGATGGGCACCTTCATATTTTTTACCATTTATAAAATGAGTTGGTGTTGCAAATACACCAATTTTTTTCATAGCATTTTCCTTTCTGTTAATCATCTCAGTGATTGCATCATTGTCATTGATGCATTTATCATATTTTTCACGCGAGATACCACTTATTTTTATTGAATTATAAATATTATCCAATAATTTTGTTGTATTTCTGCTAAACACCCATTTTGACTGAGATTGAAACAAGAGCATTCTTAGTTTTCTAGCTTGTTCAACGCCAACACATTCCAACAAAGCTGTGCCATAAAGAGATGGTTTATCCATAGGAAAATCACGATGTATAAACAATACATCGCTAGCAAATTTACGTTTTAATGATGGTATAGTCTCCATATTGAATTGTGCACAATGTGGACATGATACTGAGTCATAAGTAATCATTATTATAGGGGCACTCTTACTGCCAAAAAAATCATCCCCATCTAGAAGTCCTAGAAGATTTTCATCTAATGCTCTTACACATATTGGAATGATAAGTATAAATAATAGTTTCTTCACTATTGATAATAATATTTACTATTCATATTAAGCTTAATACTATAAAAATCATCATTTTTTGTCAATTACTGACATTTAATTTAAATAAATTTAATCAGTTATAAATGGCATGGAGGACAGTGTAATTCTTTAGGTGATAATGTAAAAATTTCACAACCATTGTTTGTAATGCCAATTGTGTGCTCAAACTGTGCAGATAGCTTTCTATCTTTTGTGGTTACTGTCCATCCATCATGAATATTTAATTTAGTGTGATGTGAGCCAACATTTACCATTGGTTCAATAGTAAAAAACATGCCTTCTTTTAAAACAGTGCCAGTTGTTGGTTTGCCATAAAATGGAACATTTGGTGGTCCATGAAAAAATTTCCCTATGCCATGTCCACAATAATCTCTAACGACAGAATATCCATGTTTTTCAACATGAGATTGTGTAGCATATGCTATATCACCAGTAGTATTTCCTGGTTTAGCCTGCTCAATGCCTAACATCATTGATTCATAAGTAACTTTAATTAGTCTTTTAGCCATAATTGATGGTTTGCCAACTATATACATGCGACTACTATCACCATGCCAACCATTTAATATTACTGTTATATCTATGTTTAATATATCACCACTTTGTAGAAGCTTATCACTTGGTATACCATGACACACTACGTGATTTATTGATGTACATATTGATTTTGGAAATCCTTTATAATTAAGTGGCGCTGGTATAGCACCAGCTGATATAATTTTTTTATAACACAGATCATTAAGATGATTAGTGCTAATACCAACATCAATGGTTTCTGTTATATAGTCCAAAACTTCTGCTGCTAGTTTACCAGCTTCTTGCATATACTTAAAATCATCTTTTTTATGTAAAATAATTTGATCATTCATTCTTGTTTATTAAAATTTTGAATATAGTAAATATATAAATAATACTATACTTTTCAATATATTGTACAGTTAAAATCTACCCACTTTTTTTATCTGCCTATATGTTGAAAACATTTTGTCATCTATAATATTCCCACTGCTTATCATATTAACTAACAAAGTGATGTCATTAGAATTATTGTCATTGATTATGATTTTTTTTATTAAATATGCTTGTTCACCATCCAAGATTAGTTTTACTGTTTTTTCTTCTAGGGGTACAACTGCTTCAATATTTTTAAAATTTTCTGTATTAATGCTAAGATTTTCTATATTTTTTCTTAAATTGCTAAAAAAGTTTAATTTTACTACTTCAGAGTTAGCAAATGTTGTTATTTGATCAAGCTCTAAATCATGATATATTAATCTATTTCCTTTAATAATTAAGATAGTTCTGGGGTTTTGATAATCTACTCTAATTTTTTGTTGTTTAACAAAAATTCTACCAATAGTTCCATTATTTTGTTGATCATATTGATAAAAATCAATCACTATATTATCCAAGGCTAAAATGTTTTTTTTTATCTCTAACATTATTTTATGATTTTTTTCTGTAAACTCATTAGCCCAAACAAAAAATGGGATAATGAAAAAAATAAGGAAAATTAGTGTTATTTTAATTCTGCTCATATTATACATTGATCTGCTTATTCATAATAATAGTGTTTATTTTTCATTCTAATTTAGCAGGTGGTAGTTTAAAAATAATATTTAAATTTGTCCTAGTTTGGATGTTATGATAATAACAGCAACAGCATAATCCATGGTGTCTGATATTGAAAGACGCACCTCTGATTGTGGGTAATTTGCTGTAAATGTTTGTAATGTTTGTCCAGTTAATTTTAATTTTGGACTACCTGAATGATTTTTCTCTACAAATATTTCTTTTAATAAAATGTGCAAACCTATTCCAAATCCAGTAGCTTTTGCAAATGCTTCTTTTACAGCAAAACGCTTTGCTAGATAGTTAATTGCAAGCATTTTGTTTTTTATTATATAAAATTCATCTATTTCTTTTCTATTATATACACGTGTTAGAAATTTTTCTGGTCTTTTTTTAAAAATAGCAGACAGTTTAACAGAATGAACAATATCAATACCAATACCATTAATCATTACTAAGACTGTTAATCCATTCATTTAATATATCTTCTACAATAAGGCCAACTTTAGTATCTTTAGGTTTGCCATCTTTGAAAATTATCAATGTTGGTATACCTCGAACACCAAGTTTGCCAGCATTATCAGGATTTTTATCAATATCAATTTTACAAATTTTAAGATTAGGATTGTTCTCATCTATTTTTTCTAAAATTTTATGCATAGCCTGACATGGTCCACACCAACTAGCCCAAAAATCTACTAAAACAATCATATTTTTACTGGCATCAACAATTTCTTTATGGAAATCATTATCACTTACTTCAATAATCATGAAAACCCAAAATAAGTCTAGAATTAAGATTCTAAGATTTATACGTTTAAATGTCAATACTGTAAAAGAAACTTGTCATACATATGTATAATTGATATAATAAAATGTTTATCTAAGTATATTCAATATCATAATGGAGTTTTATAAATCTATAGTTAGAAATCAAACTGTTTTAAAAATTCGTCAATACAATTATATTAAAATATTAATAATTTTTAACATAATACTAGTTGCATTACATTTTTTAACAATGCTCAATTTTTATACAAATTTAGTATTAGCTATTCTTTGTTCTACTATTCATGTTAACAAAGATATTGATATTGGAATCAAAGATGGCACTATAGAGCAATGGATTTTTTACCCTTGTGGTTTATCTAATGTTGTAGTATGTGACATATTAGCCAATTTCATTGTAAATTTTGCTACAATTATATCACCAATTATTTTATATTCAATAATTTTCAATAAATTTAATATTGCAGCAATTTTATTAACAATATTCATCTTATATACAACAACTTTAATGAGTTTTGTGTTTGGCTCTATATTTAGAAATACAAAAATATCTAAAGTTTTTACAATTTTTACTGTACTCACTACTTTTTTAGCATTACTGATATACTGCATATTTAGCAATATTTCTTTATTTATATCTACATTATTAAATATATGCAGTGTAATAATAGTTACTTATTTAGTAGTTAAATTTGTAGAAAGCAGTATAAGAAGATGTATATCTAAAAATTAAATTGTATTTGTTATACAATATAAATAAAATTTTTATTACTATTTTTTCTTCTATAAAAGAGAGTAAGTGATGATTAGTAAATATTATACAACCCCAATTTTCTATGTAAATGATAAGCCACATATAGGACATGCTTACACAACTATTTTATGTGATTTTTTTGCTAGATTTTCTAGGCTTAATGGTGATAATGTTTTTTTCTCAACTGGTACAGATGAGCATGGTCAAAAAATATTTGAAGCAGCAGCCAAGAGGGGTGAGGAAACTATTGATTATGTTAATGAAGTAAGTCAACTGTTTTTTGACATGGGAAAAAATCTTTTAGCTACGCATAATGTTTTTACCAGAACAACCTCTGAAGCACACAAAAATGTAGCATTAAAAATTTGGCAATTAATTGAAAATAATGGTTATATATATCCTGATAAATATAGTGGTTGGTATGCAGTAAGAGATGAAGCATTTTATACTGAATTAGAAATAGAAAATGGAAGGTCAATTGCTAGTGGTGCAGAGGTTTCATGGGTTGAGGAACCAGCATATTTTTTTAAATTATCCACCATGACAGATAAGTTGTTAGGATTTTATGATGATAATCCAAATTTCATACTTCCACAAACACGTTACAATGAAGTTAAGAGTTTTGTGAAACAGGGATTGCATGACATATCTATTTCAAGATCTAAAGTTTCTTGGGGTATACATCTACCAAATGACAAAAATCAGACAATATATGTTTGGTTAGATGCTCTGGGATCATATTTAACATCATTGGGTTTTGCTAGTGAAAACAATGCGAAATACCTTGAGTTCTGGGATAATGATAAATGTTCTATGGAACATGTTGTTGGAAAAGATATACTACGCTTTCATGCTGTATACTGGCCAGCATTTTTGATGGCTGCTGATTTACCAGTGCCAAAAAAAATAATTGCACATGGCTGGTGGACAAATGAAGGACAAAAAATATCAAAATCACTAGGCAATACAATAGATGTAACAAAACTGATAAATGATTTTGGGACAGAGTATGTGCGCTACTTTTTATTAAGGGAAATGCACATTGGAAATGATGGTAATTTTAGTAGTGAAAATTTTATAAACAGAATTAACTCAGAATTGGCTGATAATATTGGTAATTTAGTACAAAGAACATTGTCAATGGCTGAGATATATAATATTGAATTTAGTGATCTAGACATAGACAATACCTTTATATTGAAGGTATATGAAATAGCTGAGACAGCTATAAACACTATGATTAGCTCATATGACACACCTTTATACATTAAGCAAATTTTATTAATAGCATCTATAGGGAATTCCTATATTACTAAAATGGAGCCATGGAATCTGGCTAAAAAACAACAAAACCAAGAGTTAATAAAAGTACTTACATCTACTTTGGAATTAATAAAAACAATAGCAATAATGCTTCTACCAATAATTCCTAATTCAGCTAGCAAAATTCTTAACTTGCTTTGCATAGCAGAAGATAGGCATAATTTTGCTTCAATAACCTATAAAATTAAAAACTGTAAAATTAAATCACCATCTAAACCAATTTTTCCTAAAATTGTTATTTAATTATTTTGTTTGATTGTGATCTTTTTCAACTTGTTTTGTTGGTGTGATGTTAGTCTCAGCTACATCATCCAACTTTATAGCATCCTTTAGTTCCTGTTTTGTTTCTTCTTTGTCAAATTTTTGCATTTTTTCATCAATAGATTTAGCATCTTTTTTAAATATACTACTTATTCCTTGAGTGGCTTTTTCAAACTTGGATAAAACTTTTTCTGTTTTTTTATCTTCTTCTTCTGTTTTTTTATCTGAATTTTTAACAGGCAGTTCCTTATTTTCTTTTTGCACACGAATTGCATTTACAAGTTTTATAACAGCATTTTTAATCTTTGCCAATCCTGCTTTAAATTTAGACCATATGCCACTATCTCCTTTTATAGTGCTATGCAAGCTATTCATTTGTTTATCTGTAATTTTTATAAATTTTGACATTTGCTTCACAAAAGATATCAAAGTAGAGGCTTCCTTATCCAGCTCATCATTAATCTCAAAAATATCTCTACCATTTGATATACTTTCTGCTAGTTTATTAAGTGCATCCGCTTTGGCATCAAAAAATCTATCAATTACATTTGATAAATTTTCCCAAATTACCTTTGGTTTTTTCATCATTATTCTTTCTGAAATTATAAGATCTTTGCCCTCAATCTTTACTGCATCATTTTCTAATGCTACAGAATTGGAGCTTGATGAGTGATTATCGGTAGTGTAGTATATTTGCATAATTGCCATTAATGTTTTTTTTCTATGTTAAACTACAAAAGTTTACTTATATTTAATTTATTTTCTCATTGTATAGTCAACAGCTTGGCTATTACTTATAACAGTAAATCAACTTTTGACTCATATGTAATTTATGATATTGGCAATCCAATACTTCTGATTTTTTTTGCAGCACTTGGTGCAACATTAGGGCAAATATTCAACATATTGTCAGGATATTATCTTACTATAATTAGAAATAATAACCATTTTAATAAATTTCAAATAATAACATTTGAAAAAAATAATTATTTTTATTGTTCGCTATTTCTATGTTTAATGCTAATTGGCTGGATTGGGTCACTAATAGTTTTTATATCACCATACTTTATCAAAATGCGTATAAAAATTTTTATTTTTTCTGTTGTGTTGGGTAATGTACTATCTTATATAATAAGATGGCAAAAAATTAAAGCTGCATTGATTTTTTAGCATATTCTATCTTGCCATTTGACATTGTTAGCAAAACAGATCCTTTTACAGACATGTTGTGAAATGGTGAATTGTTTGATTTACCATGAAATGAAGTAATATCAACAAGATATTCATTATCAATATCAATTATAGCTATATTTGCACAGTATCCCTTTTTTATCAAACCTATTTTTTTCTGATTGATTACCTTAGCTGGAGCATATGTTATTTTATTTATAGCTTCTTTTAAAGAAAGATTTCCATTATAAAATAATTTCAGAGTTAATGGCAATAAAGTCTCAAGACCTACTATACCAAATGGTGCTTTGTTAATTGGTAAAATTTTAGAAGCAAATTCATGTGGTGCATGATCTGTTGCAATGCAGTCAATTGTACCATTGGTTAATCCTTCTATGATTGCCAACCTGTCTTCTTCTGATCGTAATGGTGGGTTCATTTTTGCCATAGAATGATGTTTTAATACTGCACTATCATTTAAAATAAAATGATGTGGTGTTGCTTCACATGTAACGTTTAACCCCTGTTTCTTTGCAATTTTAATCTCTTCTACAGCTTCCTTAGTAGACACATGTAGCAAATGGTAGTGTGCATCTACATTAACTGATCTTAGGATATCTAAATCTCGTTTTACAACTAAATATTCAGATGAATTTGCAATACCTGGATCATTTAATTTTTTTGATATAGATCCCTTATTAACAGATCCATTATTTGAGATTGATAAATCTTCCGCATGCTGGGCAACAAATGATTTAACTTTCCATGTCTCATAAAAAGCATCCTTAAGTATATCAGGATTGGAAATTGGCAATCCATCATCTGTGAAGCCAATAGCCCCATTTTCATATAAAGATTTTATATCAGTGATGCATCTACCTTGTAGATTTCTTGTGACAGCGGCATAGCAATGCAGATTAACTGCTGATTTCATTCTTCCTTTATTAAGAACAAATCTTAAAACATCAGTATTATCAATTGTTGGTTTAGTGTTTGGTTGGCAAACAACAGTAGTAATCCCACCAGCTGCTGCACTTTTAAGTCCAGATGCAATATCTTCTTTATACTCTTGCCCAGGTTCACGAAAATGTACCTGTATATCAACTATACCTGGAATCAAAATTTTATTTGTACAGTTAATAACTTTAAGACTTCTATCAAAGTTGTGATCTATTCCATAATCACAACTTGATATAATATTATCTTGGACAACAACAGATCCTATGGCATTAGTGTTTGCATCAACAATTCTAGCATTGCGAAATAAGATACCACTTTCCATAAATATCTAGAGTTAATCCTAATAATTGTTAATAATATCTTTAGTTTGCTTACCAATGCTAAACTTTATGTCAGTTCTAGCTGGTATAGTTATCTCATGTCCTGTGCTAGGATTTCTGCCTTTTCTTGCTTTGCGTTCAACGCACATCCAAGTTCCAAAACCAACAATACGCACTATTTTATCTTTTTGAACTCCGTCAACAATAGAGTCAAAAAGCATATCAACTATTTTTGATAGATCATTTTTAGAAACATGTAGTGATTCTGATTTTATTTTAGCAAAAACTGCATCAATAAGGCTACCTTTATTCATTTACATTCCTCAAAGCATATTAATTTAGCACTAACAATAGCATTACCAAGGCATTCATTTGAAATCAAGAAAAATTTTCTTATTTTACGTAAATAAATAACATTAAATGTAAAATAAAAGCCTTAGTGTGATATAAAAGATATATATAGTTAATACATTATACTGTTAATTTTTTCAAATAACCATTTATCATTAATCATCTCACTAATATTACCTATAGCTGCAATGCTTGCATCCTTACTAGCATCAATAATATTGGATGCAACATTTTGTATTTCAGAAATAGTTGTGTTATTGACAATATTAATTATCTCTTGTATGTCAAAAACTTTATTATAAATCATAAAATTTCTCCCATTTTTTCTTGATATAACAAGACAGTCTTCACGTAATGTACGTAATGGTACTGTATACTGTTTTTTTGCCCTTTCTAATTCAGAATTATCTATTGTGCTAGATTTTTTTATTTCTAGCAATATTTCTTGAATGAGATGTTTCACATTTTCTGGTGAAACTCCAGCATATATAGAAAACAAACCAACATCATTGTATGCTGATGTATATGAACTAACCGCATAAGCAAGTCCTAAATTTTCTCTTATGCTTTGAAACAGCCTAGAAGACATTCCTCCACCAAGTATAGCAGAGTATAGATTGGCAGCAATATATGGCCTGATATTGCCACTGCTTGAGCAATTATTTGTTGATTGAGTAGAAAATATAAGCTGTACTTGTTCTAAATTTCTTCTATCTATAGAAAAATTTTTTTGGTATTGTGCTGATATATGTCTAGGATTTTTAATACCCTCAGATATAGGCATATTAGCAAAATTTTCTTCAAAAAGATTGCAAATTTTTTCTGGATCTGTGCAATTTCCAGCTACTGATATAATTGTATTATCTGCAGTATAATGTTTTCTAAAATAAGAAAATAAATCATCTTGTGTAAATGAGGCAACAAACTTTTTATCACCCAATATCGATAATCCAAGTGGTTGATTTGGATAGCAAACTTCCATATATTTATCAAAAATTAGATCATCAGGAGTATCATTGGTTCTGCTTATTTCTTGTAATATAACTTCACGTTCTTTCTCAATTTCATCTTTTGGAAAAGTTGAGTTTATTAAAATATCGGCAAGATTTTTAACAATCATTGGTAGATCTTCTTTCATTGCTTTAGCATAATAAGATGTATAATCCCTTGCAGTGCATGCATTAAAATATGCACCAACATTGTCAAATGCAATAGCAAGTTGTTTTGCATTTTGCAATTTAGTACCTTTAAAAGCCATGTGTTCTAAAAAATGCGACAAACCTGATTGTGATTTTTCTTCAAATCTGCTGCCAACTTTAATCCATATACTTACAGCAATTGATTCTATTCCATCTATTGCATCAACTATAAGCTTAATACCATTTGACAAAGTAAAAACTAGAGGTTCTGGATGTTGTGTGCTTGGCATAATGTTAGGATATGGTTAAATTTAAAGATATGCATTATATTAAAGAATAACAATATAACAAGTTAAATTTTCTTTACAGTATTTTGCAAATAATTTATCAAGTTCACAATGTCTTCTGGTAATTCAGATTTAATTGAAATATTTTGATTGGTAATTGGATGCTGGAATGTTAATTTAGTTGCATGCAATGCTTGTCGTGGAAAATTATTAATCTGATCAGCATTAAATAATTTTTTACTTAAAATTAATCTTTTGCCATATTGTTTGTCACCAATTACATTATTTTTTATAGCTGCAAAATGAACTCTAATTTGATGTGTTCTGCCAGTCTCCAACTGGCACTCAATTATGCTGGCTATTCTATTGGGGAAAACATATTTTGTTTGATAATGTGTTACAGCTGATCTACCTTCTCCATTTTTTGCAACCTTCATTGTCATTCTATTGTTTTTATCTCTAATAATTGGCATCTTTATAGTACCATTAATTGGCAATGGCATACCCCAAACTATTGCATTATAAACTCTTTTAATCTGTCTTTCTCTAAACATTTTTTGTAATTCTCTGGTTGCAATATTTGTTTTAGCAATAATAAGTAAGCCAGTTGTATCTTTGTCTATTCTGTGCACTATACCAGGTCTTAAAAAATTCTCTGCATAGCAGCTAGCATCTATTTTATCTATAACTGCATTAAGCAGTGTATTATCACTATTCCCAAAAATAGGATGAACAACTAAATTACTCTCTTTGTCTATAATTAAAATATGCTCATCCTCAAATTTTATATTCAATGGGATTTCAAGTTTATTTAACTCATGAGTTGTTTTTTCTTCTTCCAATGTAACTTCAATTGAATATTGTTGATCAGGAGTAAGTAAATATTTTTTCTTTAATAAAATTTTACCATTACAAACAATGTTTTTATCTTCAATTAATCGCTCTATTTTACTACGTGAGATTGCCAATTTTTGACTTAATAAGCTATCAATGCGCACTTTGTGCACAATCTCAAAGTTTGATATGTTAAGCAATATGGTTTTTTTCATTGTTATTTTGAAAAAGATTTCTACAATAAAATATACTAATATATGAGCTAGGTGAGGAACATGACCTTTAACATTAATGATTTAGTTGTCTATCCCTCTCATGGTATTGGAAGAATTATAGATATAATAAATGATAATATTACAAACGTAAAGACTACAATGTATAAGATAAATTTTGAAAAAAAGCAACTTATAATTAGCATTCCAATAAATTTTGCTGAATCTGTTGGCATGAGACAACTTGTATCCAAAAAAGATGTAGATAATATTTTACAATTTTTATCAACCAATCAGCTGAAAAAGAAAAAAATTACTTGGAGTAAATGTGCAGCAAAATATGAATCAAAATTAAATTCTGGAGATATGTATCAAATTTCAGAAATAATAAAAGATTTATATAACTGTATAACAAGTGAAAATTGCTGTTATAGTGAAAGGGTTGTATATGAAAATGCTATGCATTGTCTTGTTGATGAGATTTCCTGTGTACTGGATGCAAATACCAATAAAATTAAAGATGTAATTTTATCAGCTTTAGATAAAAAATTTGTGGAATCTATATAGCAATCTAGTATGAATTATTTAAAAAAAAATAACAATCAAGATGATTCCAATACTGATTTACTGGCTTATGGCAAAATAAAGGAAGAGCATTCTAGGCAAGAAATACAAGATTTACATGCTGAAGATGGCTTGAATGAACAACATGACAATCTTGATAAAAGTTTTAAATATACCAAAAGTGAATTTACTAAACCTGGATGGAAGAGCTTTAAATCACGAATGAAAGTTTTAATTTCAAAAGTCTTTGCCTACAAGGGTAGGAGTGAAGAAAGCTTTAAAGATGATCTTGATTCTGAAGAGGATAAAGAAGAAGATAGACATGAATCATATACTCAGAAAAAAAAACATAAAAAACATAAAAGAGCTAGTTATGGATATGGTAAATACAGTAAAAGAAGAGCAAGATTAAAATATGAAATTATTAATTCATTGATTTATTTACGCAGAATGCGCACACTACAGAATGCTAAAAATTTTAAAGCATTAAAAAGATTAAGCAGCTTAATAACAATCTACAGACAGAATATTTTGTCTCAAAAAATTGCAGATACAGCTAGAAACATCAACATGAAAGAGCAAGTTAAAAGCAAAATAACAGGAGGCATAAAAGAAACGCAAGTTAACAATCAAAAAGTTATTTTAGATAAAAAAAATACAACTATTTCAATAAAACAAGCTCAGCAAAGCATAGAACAGAGAGGAGGCAAACCATTGTCAACACATAAGCCAAGTGTGCAGCACATGGTTATGAATGACAGAGCAATGTTGCAAAATAGAATTAACATTCATTATACAATTGCACCATATCTGAAAATTTCAAAAACTTTACTTCAAGGTGGTTTTAAGTTTTTTTCATTATTAACTATTAATGCTGTAAAAAAAATGGCAATTACCACAACACATACCTTTGGTGTAGCCACGCAATTTGTTAATCATCATCACAATGAACCAGTGCCAAAAAATCTAAGTAGTAATACAGTAGTGCCAGCATCATTAGTAGTTGTATTAACTACTACTTTTCAAAACCCAGACAAGGCATTACAAGACAATAGTATGCAAAAATCACCTTCTTTATCATTTTCATCTTCTGTGCAAATAGATGCTAATAGCAATAATCAGATTACTAAATAGTTAAGTCCTGAACTAAAGTTGAATCTTGTTCTTTTAGAACTTTATGTGTTTGTGTTTCATCAAAAATTTCTATATTAGCTTTAGAAAAAACCATGTAAGTATTATGCACTGTGCGTAAAATTTTATTAATACTCATTATTATGTGTTGTCTGGCTTCACTTGCTTCAACAAAGTCAGTAGTATGAACTAAAAAATATAACCTCATCTCAAACACAGTCTTTCCTATGTTAGTTATGCAAGATATAACTGATTGTGTGTTGTCTACGGCATTGTCTTGAAAAATAATTTTTCTAATGCTTTCAACTATATTTTTAAGTTGATGTGTTTTATTGTAGCGTATTTTTATATATTCATCCAATAATCTATGTGTTTTACGTGATCTGTTCTCTACTAATGATGATGCAAAAATAGAATTTGGCACATAAACTGGTATGCGATTGTATTGCCTAATAGTAGTTAAACGCCAGCTTATTTTTTCAATAATGCCAGATATTGAATGCATTGGCATAGAAATATCATCTCCAATAATATATGGTCTATCTAGATGAATCATTACAGCACCAAAAAAATTTGCTACTAAATCTTTAGATGCAAAGCCAATTGCAACACTACCAAGACCACCAAGAGTAAGTGTAGTTTTAACATTAAAGCCAACAACAATAAGCAAATTTACTACTGATACAGCAAGTATTACAATTTTACTAACTAAAAATAAAAATTTTATCATTGATTGTGCAGCATGATCACTGTCAAACTTTTTTTCCACTATATATTGCTCAATGCTTTTTGCAGCAATTATTAAAAACCATGTAAAAGTAACAATCTCTGTAATATCAATAGCCTTTTCAAGGTCTTTGTTTTTTATATCAACAATTTTATGGCTAAAACCTTTATTTATAATAAACACAGCACTAACAGAAAAACGAATTATGATATATATCATAATAGGCTTGCAAGCTGCATCAATAAGGCTATTGATCATAGGTTTTAATTGTCTTTTTTTGATAAAGTTCAACAAAAGCATTGTTAAATAGCTTAACAAAAATCCAGCTAAAACTATTATGCAAAACATCATTAAGGCCTCAAGAAACAGAAGTGAATCTCTACCAGTAATGCCTGACATTTCTTGCCATAAAATATCTAAGGTGTGCTTAAGTTTGTTTATATAAATATTACTATTCATGAGTATAACTGTCTAAAAATATCTATTAATCAATAACAAATTATATATAATAATCAATTTATTTATTGAATTTAATGATTAATATACCAGCTAATGTCTGATAGTTTTATTTTATGCAATTATTTAAATGCAAACAAACAAAAAATTGAATCTAATCTATGGCGAGGCTTGGAAAGTCTTTCTAAAAAAAATAAACTGGATTTCAGAGACAATGACTATTTAGGTTTGTCTAAAAATAAGAAAGTACTAGAAAGCTGCATAGAGTATACCAAAGAATATGGTACTGGCGCTAAAGCATCTAGACTATTTTGTGATAATACTATTTATTCAATGCTTGAAAAAAAAATTGCTAAATCTCAA